>JBBDXL010000104.1:22108-26361 GCA_040902335.1 Burkholderiales bacterium | reverse complement strand
AGCGTGATCTCGGCCCCGGGCTCGAGCGCCACGCGCGCGCGCACCGCGGCGAGCAAGCTGTCGATCGACTCGGGCGCGAACAGGCTCGGCGTGCCACCGCCGATGAACACGCTCACCACGCGCCGCCCCCAGACCGACGGCAGCATGCCTTCGAGGTCGGCGATGAGCGCGTCCACGTACTCGCGCTCGGGCAAGGCGTCGCGCTTTTCGTGCGAGTTGAAATCGCAGTAAGGGCACTTGCGCACGCACCACGGCAGGTGCGCATAGAGCGCGAGCGGCGGCAGCGCCCCGAAGCGCACGCTGCCCGGAAGCTGGATCTGAGCCTGCGGCACGGAGCATTTTACAGCCCGTCGGCAATCGACTATGTTAGGTGCATCTTCAAGGCCGGCAGCGAAGGAACGAGCGCAGCGTGGCGCTGGAAGTGCTTCTGTGGTGTGTCGCCGCGCTGCTGGGTACGGGCGTGGCTGCCGTTGCGGCCGCCCGCCATCGCATAGCAGGCACGTCGGTCTACGGCGTCGCGCTGGGCGCCACGGTGATCGCGGTGCTCGCCGCCACGTGGTCGCTCCTCGTGCAGCACGGGCCCACGGGCGTGCGCCTGCCCCTCGGCCTGCCCTGGCTGGGCGCGCATTTCCGGCTCGATGCGCTGACGGCGTTTTCCCTGCTGGTCGTCAATCTGGGCGGCGCGGCCGCCAGCCTGTACGCGCTCGGCTACGGCAGGCACGAGGAGTCGCCGGGCCGGGTGCTGCCCTTCTATCCGGCGTTCCTCGCCGCCATGAACCTGGTCGTGCTCGCCGACGACGCCTTCACGTTCCTGTTCTCCTGGGAATTCATGTCGCTCGTCTCCTGGGCGCTGGTGATGGCGCATCACCGGCGCAGCGGCAACGCCACGGCGGGCTACATCTACCTGCTCATGGCGAGCCTGGGAACGCTCGCCTTGCTGCTCGCCTTCGGCCTGCTCGCCGGCCCGGGTGGCGGCTACGCGTTCGAGGCGATGCGCCATGCGACGCCTTCGGTCGGCGTGGGCGGCGCAGTGCTCGCGCTGGCGCTGATCGGCGCGGGGTCCAAGGCTGGCATTGTGCCGCTGCATGTGTGGCTGCCGCTCGCGCATCCCGCCGCGCCAAGCCATGTCTCCGCACTGATGAGCGGCGTCATGACCAAGGTCGCGGTTTACGGCTTCGTGCGCATCGTGTTCGACCTGCTCGGGCCGCCGCAGTGGTGGTGGGGGGCGCTCGTCACGCTGGTCGGCGGCGTGACCGCGGTCATGGGCGTGCTCTACGCGCTCATGCAGCACGATCTGAAGCGTCTGCTCGCCTATCACACGGTCGAGAATATCGGCATCATCTTCATCGGCCTGGGTCTCGCGCTCGCGTTCCAGGCGAACCACATGCAGGCCGCCGCCGCGCTGGCGCTCACCGCGGCGCTGTTTCACGTCTTCAACCACTCGGTGTTCAAGAGCCTGCTGTTCTTCGGCGCGGGCGCGGTGCTCACCGCGACCGGCGAGCGCGACATGGAGCGCCTCGGCGGGCTGATCCACCGCATGCCGCTCACCGCATTCGCCTTCCTCGTCGGCTCCGCGGCCATCTCGGCGCTGCCGCCCTTCAACGGCTTCGTGTCCGAGTGGCTTACGTTCCAGGCGATCCTGCTCAGCCCGGCGCTGCCGCAGTGGCTGCTGAAGTTCCTCATTCCCGCGATCGGTGCCCTGCTCGCGCTCTCGGCCGCGCTCGCCGCGGCCTGCTTCGTCAAGGCGTTCGGCGTGACCTTCCTGGGGCGGCCGCGCACGCCGGTGGCGCGCGACGCGGTGGAAACCGACCGTTGGTCGCTCGCAGCGATGTTCGCCTTCGCCGCGCTGTGCTTGCTCGCCGGCATCGTTCCCGGCCAGTTCCTCGACGCGCTTGCGCCGGTCACGCAGGCGCTGGTGGGCGCGCACTTGCCGCTGCAGGAGGAGCGCGCCTGGCTGACCATCGTGCCGATCGCCGAGAGCCGCAGCTCCTATAGCGGCCTGCTGCTGTTCACCTTCATCGCGCTGGCGGCCTGCATCACCACCTGGGTGATCCATCGCTGGGCGTCGGCCGCGACCCGCCGCGCCGCCCCCTGGGATTGCGGCTTTCCCGATCCGAGCCCGCTCACGCAGTACACCGCCGGCAGCTTCAGCCAGCCGATCCGCCGCGTGTTCGGCAGCGTGGTGTTCCGCGCGCGCGAACAGGTCGATCTGCCGCCGCCGGGAGACACGCGTCCCGCGCGCCTGCAGGTGCAACTGCGCGACGTGCCGTGGGATCTGTTCTACGTTCCGGTGGCGCGGGCGGTGAACTTCGCTGCCGTCCACCTCGACAAGGTGCAGTTCCTGACCATCCGCGCCTACCTGACCCTGGTATTCGGCGCGCTGGTGGTGCTGCTCGCGGTGCTTGCCGCATGGCAATAGCCCTCGACGCTGCCGTCCAGCTGGTCCAGCTCGCGCTGGTGCTGGCGCTGGCGCCCTTGCTCACCGGGTTGGTGCGCAGGCTGAAGGCGCACATGCTGCGCCGGCAGGGGCCGCCGCTCGCCCAACCCTATCGCGACCTGCTGCGCCTGCTGCGCAAGGAAGTGGTGCTGGCGCATTCCGCGTCCTGGCTGTTCCGCGTCACCCCCTACTTGGTGTTCGCCACCACCTGGGTGGCGGCGGCGCTGGTGCCGACTTTTGCCGCCGGACTGGTGTTCAGCCACGCCGCCGACATGATCGCCATCGTCGCGCTGCTCGGCAGCGCGCGCTTCCTGCTGGCGCTCGCCGGACTGGACGTCGGCACGAGCTTCGGCGGCATCGGCTCGAGCCGCGAGATGATGATCGCCTCGCTCGCCGAGCCGGCGATGCTGATGGTGGTGTTCACGCTGTCGCTGCTGGCGGGCTCCACGCAGCTCTCCTCGATCGCGGCATCCATGCAGACCCCGGACGTCGGGCTGCGCGTGTCGCTCGCGCTCGCGCTGGTCGGGCTCATCATGGTGGCGATCGCCGAGAACGCGCGCCTCCCGGTCGACAATCCGGCCACGCACCTCGAACTGACGATGGTGCACGAGGCGATGATTCTCGAGTACTCGGGCCGCCACCTTGCCTTGATCGAAGCCGCCTCGCACCTGAAGCTTCTGCTGTACGTCTCGGTCATCGTGTGCCTGTTCTTCCCCTGGGGCATCGCGGTGTCCGGCCAGGGGCTCGCCGCCTACCTCGCCGGGCTCGCGGTCTACGTGCTGAAGCTCGCCTCCGGCGGCTTCCTGCTGGCGGTGTTCGAGACCGCCATCGCCAAGATGCGGGTGTTTCGCGTGCCCGACTTCCTGGGCGCGGCGCTGATGCTCGGCTTCCTGGGGACGCTGCTCCTGTTCGTCTCGCGGGTGGCGTGATGGACCAGCTCGCCCTCGATGTCGCCCACCTGTTCGCCGGAGGCCTGGTGCTGGTCAGCTTCATGCTCCTGTACCAGGACCGCCTGACCGGGATCGTGAACAACTTCGCCTTGCACGCCCTGGTCGTCTCGCTCTCGGTGGCGTGGCAGGCCACCATCCAGCACGCGCCGCATCTGTACATCACCGCCGCGATCGCCCTGCTCGTCAAGGCGGTCGTGATCCCGGTCGCGTTGCACCGCATCATCGTGCGGCTGGGGATCCACAGGACCATCGAGCCGGTGGTCGGCATCGGGCTGACGATGCTCGCCGGGATCGGACTGGTGGCGCTGTCCATCATGGTCATGCTGCCGATCACGGCCGAAGCGGGGACCCTGGCGCGGGAAGACCTGGCATTCGCCCTGTCGGTCGTCCTGCTCGGCCTGCTCATGATGATCTCGCGGCGCAACGCGGTGAGCCAGGTCATCGGCTTCATGTCGATCGAGAACGGATTGATCCTGGCCGCCACCGGCGCCAAGGGGATGCCGCTGGTGGTGGAGATCAGCGTCGCGTTCTCGATCCTGATCGCCCTGATCGTGATCGGCGTCTTCCTGTTCCGCATTCGCGAGCGCTTCGACACGGTCGACATTCACGCCCTGCACGAGCACCGCGGCGGGCGGCCATGACCGAGCCCGGCGCCTTCTTCGTGGCCGCGGTCCTCCTCATCCCCGTGGCCGGCGCGGCCGTCCTGGCCCTGTTGCCCGACGACCGGACGGCGGCGCGGCTCAATGCGTTGGCGGCGTTCCTGACCTTCGTGTCGGCGGCCGTGCTGTTCGTGGAGCGCCCGTCTCCCGGCCGCTACCTCATCGTGGACGACCTGAATGTCGTGTTCATCGTGCTCAGCACGTTTG
>JBBDXL010000104.1:19624-22008 GCA_040902335.1 Burkholderiales bacterium | reverse complement strand
CGCTACCTCATCGTGGACGACCTGAATGTCGTGTTCATCGTGCTCAGCACGTTTGTCGGTTTCACGACGAGCGTGTTCAGCGGCAGCTACATCGCGCACGAGCTGGAGACCGGCCGGCTGACCCCGGCTTACCTGCGTTTCTACCACGCGATGTACCAGGCGCTCATGTTCGGCATGAACCTCGCGCTGCTGTCCAACAACGTGGGCCTGATGTGGGTCGCGGTCGAGCTGGCCACGCTCACGACGGTGCTGATGGTCGGGATCTATCGCACGCCGGCGGCGCTCGAGGCGGCCTGGAAGTACTTTCTCCTCGGCAGCGTGGGCATCGCGCTGGCGCTGTTCGGCACCATCCTGGTGTATCTCGCGGCGCACGCGACCGTCGGCGAGGGCCTGGATGCGATGGCCTGGAACGTGCTCGTGGACAAGGCCGCGGCTTTCGATCCGGCGCTCCTCAATCTCGCGTTCGTGTTCCTCCTGCTCGGCTACGGAACGAAAGTGGGGCTGGTGCCGCTGCACGCCTGGCTGCCCGATGCGCACGCGGAGGGCCCGACGCCGATCTCGGCGGTGCTCTCCGGGCTGCTGCTCAACGTGGCCCTGTTCGCGGTGCTGCGCTTCAAGACCATCATGTCGGCGAATCCGGCGGCATTGGCGCCCGGGCCGCTGATGGTGTCGCTCGGGCTGCTCTCGGTGGTGTTCGCCTCCTTCATGCTGTACCGGCGCCACGACATCAAGCGCATGTTCGCCTATTCGTCGATCGAGCACATGGGCATCATCACGTTCGCCTTCGGCATGGGCGGGCCGCTCGCGAACTTCGCCGGCCTGCTGCACATGACGCTGCACAGCCTCACCAAGTCGGCGATCTTCTTCTGCGTGGGCCACATCGCGCAGGTGAAGGGCACGCAGCGCATGTCGGAGATCCGCGGGCTCACCGTGTCCCACCCGATGCTCGGCTGGGGCCTCACGCTCGGGGTCGTCGCCATCGTCGGGCTGCCGCCGATGGGGATTTTCATGAGCGAGTTCCTGATCGTGACCTCCACCTTCGCGCGCCAGCCGGTGCTCGCGATCGTCCTGGGCCTGAGCATCCTGGTGGCGCTCGGCGCGCTGCTCATGCGCCTGAACGGCCTCGCGTTCGGCGAGCCGTACGGCAGCAACGCGCCCTCGAAGGCCTCGTACGTGCCGGTGTTCGCCCACCTCGCGCTCGTCTTCGGCGCGGGCATCTGGCTGCCGCCGCCGCTGGTCGCGTGGTTCCGGCACGTGGCGGAGCTGCTGAACTGATATGAACTGGTCGCGTTCGATCGTCGATCGCGAAGCCTGGCAGGCAGCCGCGGCACGCCTGCACGCGGGCGAGCTGTGCCTGCTCGGACTCTGGGGAGAGCCGGGTTTCGTGCACATGGCGGTCATGCAGAGCGCGTCGAACGAATGCTCGGTGTTGAGCCTCGCCTGCGAAGGCAACCGCTTTCCCTCGGTCGGACGGCTGCATCCGCCCGCCCAGCGTCTGGAGCGGGCGGCACGCGACCTCTACGGCCTCGAGCCCGAGGGGCTCGCCGATGCGCGGCCTTGGCTGCGCCACGGCGGCGCCTACCCCTTCCTGCCGGCCGAAGGCGAAAGCCTGCACCAGATCCCGGTAGGCCCGGTGCACGCCGGAATCATCGAGCCGGGCCACTTCCGCTTCACCGCCAGCGGCGAGACCGTGGTGCGCCTGGAGCAGCGGCTGGGCTACGCTCACAAGGGCGTCGAGTCGCTCATGGCCGGCGCTTCCCTCGAGCGCGCGGCGCAGCTCGCCGCGCGGGTGTCCGGCGACAGCACCGTTGCATTTTCCCTGGCGTATGCCCGTGCGGTCGAAGCGGCGCTCGCACTGGAGGCGGCGCCGCGCGCGGTCTGGCTGCGCGCCCTGATGGCGGAGCTCGAGCGGCTCGCCAATCATCTGGGCGACATCGGCGCCGTGTGCAACGATGCCGCGCTCGCCATCATGCACGCGCAATGCGGCCAGCTGCGCGAGCAGGTCCTGCGCGCGGCGCAGGCCTGCTTCGGCCACCGGCTGATGATGGACTGCGTCATCCCCGGCGGCGTGCTGCGCGACCTGCCCGCGGACGGCGAGCGGCGGCTGTCCGCGCTGGTCGCGCTCGTGCGCGCGGAGTTCCCCGATCTGGTGGAGGTGTACGACAACACGGCCTCGCTGAAGGATCGCACTGTCGACACGGGGATCCTGTCGCCCGCGCTGGCGCGGCAGTTCGCGGCCGGCGGCTACATCGGCCGGGCGTCCGGCCGCAACTTCGATGCGCGGCGCACGCCGGGCTATGCGCCCTACGACGGGCTGCCGTTCGAGGTCCCGGTGGTCCAGGCGGGCGACGTGAACGCGCGCGTCTGGATACGCATCCGCGAGG
>JBBDXL010000104.1:9051-19524 GCA_040902335.1 Burkholderiales bacterium | reverse complement strand
CCGGTGGTCCAGGCGGGCGACGTGAACGCGCGCGTCTGGATACGCATCCGCGAGGTGGAGCAGAGCCTTCTGCTGATCGACGCAATTCTGCGCGGGCTGCCCCCCGGATCGATCTGCGTCCCGGCTTCGCCGCGCGCCGGCGAAGGCGTCGCGCTTGTCGAGGGCTTCCGCGGCGACATCCTTGCCTGGGTGAGGATCGGCGCCGGCGGCCGCGTCGAGCGCTGCCATCTGCGCGACCCCTCGTGGTTCCAGTGGCCGCTGCTCGAGGCGGCGATCGAGGGCAACATCGTTGCCGACTTTCCCCTGTGCAACAAGTCCTTCAACTGCTCGTACTCGGGCCACGATCTCTGATGCGCAGATTGCTCCTGAAGAATTTCGTGCACGGGCCGCTCACCGAGCCCGCGCCCGCGCCGGACGACGCCGCGATCGCCGAGCTCGCGGCGCGCGTAAATCAGACGGCGCGCAGGCGCCTCGGGCGCACGCTTGCCATTCGCGAGGTCGACGCGGGCTCCTGCAACGGCTGCGAGCTCGAGATCCACGCGCTCGGCAACGTGCTCTACGATCTGGAGCGATTCGGCCTGCGCTTCGTCGCTTCGCCGCGCCATGCCGACGTCCTGCTGGTCACCGGCCCCGTGACGCACAACATGCGCGAAGCGCTCGAGCGCACCTACCAGGCGACCCCCGACCCGAAGTGGGTGGTCGCGGTGGGCGCCTGCGCTCGCGACGGCGGGGTGTTCGCCGGCAGCCACGCGTGCGTCGACGGCGGTGTCTCGGCGGTAGTGCCGGTCGATCTGCACATTCCGGGCTGCCCGCCACCGCCGCTCGAGCTGCTGAAGGGGTTGCTCGCGCTGCTCGAAAGCGTGTCGGTCACCTGAGCGCCGCGAGCAGCCGCGCCGCGGCCCGCGCGCGGTGGCTGATGCGGTTCTTTTCCTCCTCCGGGAGCTCGGCTGCGGTGAGGCCGCGCGCCGCAACGAGGAACAGCGGGTCGTAGCCGAAGCCGTTCACGCCGCGCGGCGCGCGCGCGATACTGCCGTGCCAGGCGCCCTCGGCGATCAACGGCTGCGGGTCGTCGGCGCTTCTCACCAGGGCCATGACGCAGCGATAGTGCGCGCCGCGCTCCTCGCCCAGGCTGGCGAGGAGCTTGGCGTTGTTCCTCGCGTCGCGCTCCTCGCGGCCGCCTGCGCGGCCGGCGAAGTACGCGGAATCCACGCCCGGCGCGCCGCCGAGCGCCTCCACGCACAGCCCGGAATCGTCGGCGAGCGCCGGCAGCCCGCTCGCGCGGCTCGCGTGCCGCGCCTTGGCGAGCGCGTTCTCGAGGAAGGTGTCGTGCGGCTCTTCGGCCTCGGCGATGCCGAGTGCGCTCTGCGCCACCACTTCCATGCCGAGCGGCCGCAGCAGCGCCTGCATCTCGCGCAGCTTGCCGGGATTCGCCGACGCCAGCACCAGCCGCTTCATCGCGGCGCACGCCGCTTGAGCGCTTCCTTGATCTCGGCGATGGCGCGCTCGATGTCGTCGTCCGTCATGCGCAGGAAATCCGGATCGGTGGCGCCGAAGTCCTGCACTTCGGTGGACATCTCGGCGAGCGGCACGGTGCGCGGCCCGTCGCGAAACGGCGCCGCGTCCTCGCCCCAGGCGAGCCCCAGCGCCGACACGTTGTCGCAATCGGGGCCGGCGCGCTCCTGCGCGAGCGACGACAGCCGCGCGATGGCCTCGGCGATGGTGCCGCTTTCCAGCCCGGCGATGATCTGGCGCTCGTTCAGCGGGCCCCAGAAGCCGTCCGAGCACAGCAGCACGATGTCGTCGCGCTCCAGGCGCGCGTGCCCCGTGGGCGAGATGCGCGGCGCCTGCGCGCCGCCCACGCACTGCAGCAGGCGGTTGCGCTCGGGATGCGCGCCGGCGTCCTCGTCGCGGAGCTTGCCCTCGTCGATGAGCTGCTGCACGAGGGTATGGTCGCGCGTGCGCACCAGGACCTCGCCCTTGCGCACCAGGTACAGGCGCGAGTCGCCGACGTGCGACCAGTAGGCGCGGCCCTCCTGCACGACGCAGGCGACCAGCGTGGTGCGCGGCGATTCGGCGAGGCCCAGCGCCTGCGCCTCGCGCAGCAGCATGCCGTGCGAGCGGCCCACGGCGCGGAACAGGAACAGGTCCGGGTTCGCGAGCCGCGGCTGCGCCTCGCGCTTGAAGGCCGCCGCGATGTGGCGCATGGCGAGCTCCGCCGCCACCTCGCCGTGCGCGTGCCCGCCCATGCCGTCGGCCAGCACCAGCAGCACGGCCTCGGGCGTGCGCCAGTGCCCGAGCCGGTCCTGGTTGCAGGGCCGCTTGCCGACGTGCGTTTCCTGGTAGATGGCGCACTTCATCGGCGCGAGAAGCGCGCGAGCGCCCCCTTGATCTGGTCGAACACGGGCGTGGCGCCGCGGTATTCGGGCGGCTTCTCGCCGGTGAGCGCCTTCTGCAGCGCGAACACGCTCTGCGGGCGCTCGAGGTGGTCCAGGCGCAGGCACCAGTCCACGGTGTCGAGCAGCTCGCGCGTGAACTTGCCGCCGCCGGCGCGCCGCGCGCTGACGAAGCGGTCCTTCTCCATGCGCTCCTCGGCGGGCGGCGGGGCCTCGGCCGCGAGGCAGGCGTACAGCGTCGCGCCCACCGAGTAGATGTCGCTCCACGGCCCGAGCTTCGAGCGGTCCGCATGGTGCTCGGGCGAGGCGAAGCCCGGCGTGTACATGGGCGGCAGCACGGGCGCCTCGCCCGCGAGCATCGTGCGCGCTGCGCCGAAGTCGATGAGCAGCGGCGTGCCGTCGCCGCGCAGATAGACGTTGCCGGGCTTGATGTCCAGGTGCAGGAGCTTGTTGGAATGCACCTCGCGCAGGCCGTTCAGCAGGCTGGCGAAGGTGTCGCGGATCCAGGCCTCCTTCAGCACGCCGCCGCGCGCGTGGATGTGCTCCTGCAGCGTGCGGCCGCGCTCGTAGCGCATCACCAGGTACACGGTCTCGTTGGCGCGAAAGAAATTCAGCACGCGCACCACGTTGGGGTGCGCGAGCGTCGCGAGCGCGCGGCCCTCCTCGAAGAAGCACTTCATGCCGTAGCGGAACGCCGCCGCGTGCGCCTCCGGCACCACCGGCATGGGACCTCCGGCGGTGCGCAGCGCGAGGGTCGCCGGCAGGTATTCCTTGATCGCCACCGGCGTCTCGTTCTCGTCGTGCGCGAGGTACACGAAGGAGAATCCGCCGTGCGACAGCAGGCGCAGGATGCGGTACTTCAGAAGCTGATGCCCCTCCGGCAGCGGCTGGTTGGCTTGGGCGGGCATCTCCCCTATGATACCTGCTTCGATTCGCACGCCTTCGCGCGAACTGCTCCCTTGATCCGCAGCATGACCGGTTACGCGCTCGCCTCGGCCGAGCATCCGCGCGGCGCGCTCAGCCTCGAGCTGCGCTCGGTGAACGCGCGCTATCTCGACCTGCAGTTCCGGGTTCCCGACGAGCTGCGCGCGCTGGAGCCGCTGCTGCGCGAGGCGATCGCCGCGCGCGTGTCGCGCGGCAAGGTGGACTGCCGGCTGGCATTCGCGGCGGGCGCCGGCGCCGCGCAGGCGCTCGATGCGGCGGCGCTCGAATCGCTGCGCCAGCTCGAGGCCGCGGCGCGGCGCGCCTTTGCGGACGCCGCGCCGCTGTCGGCGAGCGACGTGCTGCGCTGGCCCGGCGTGATCCGCGAGGGCGCGCTCGACGGCGACGAGCTGCGCGCGCGCGTCGGCGTGCTCGCGGCGCGTGCCGTCGAGGAGCTGTGCGCGGCGCGCGAGCGCGAGGGCGCGAAGCTCGTCGCGATCCTCGCCGAGCGCGTCGCCGCGATGCGCCGGCGCCTCGCCCAGGTCGCGCCGCTGGTGCCGGAAGCGAACGCCGCCTACCAGGCGCGGCTCACCGAACGCCTGCGCGAGGCGCTCGTCACCGCCGACGACGAGCGCCTGCGCGCCGAGCTCGCGGTGTTCGCGGTGAAAACCGACATCGAGGAGGAGCTGCAACGGCTCGGCGCGCACATCACCGAGGTGGAGCGCGTGCTCGCCGCGGGCGGCGCCGCCGGCAAGCGCCTGGACTTCCTCGCGCAGGAGCTCAATCGCGAGGCCAACACCCTTGCCTCCAAGGCGGCCACGCGCGAGATCGCCGATTGCGCGCTGGAGCTGAAGCTGCTCATCGAGCAGCTGCGCGAACAGGTGCAGAACATCGAATGACGGGGCTGCTGTTCGTCGTCACGGCGCCGTCGGGCGCGGGCAAGTCCTCGCTGATCAAGGGGTTGCTCGCCGCCGAGCGCGGCGTCGCACTGTCGGTGTCCTACACCACGCGGCCGCCGCGCCCCGGGGAGCTCGACGGGCGCGAGTACCACTTCGTCGGCCTGCGCGAGTTCGAGGCGATGCTCGAGCGCGGCGAGTTCCTGGAATGCGCGCAAGTGCACGGCCACCGCTACGGCACATCGCAGAAAGTGATCGAGAAGGCGCGCGCGTCGGGGCGCGACCTGGTGCTGGAGATCGACTGGCAGGGCGCCGAGCAGGTGCGGCGGCTGCACCCCGATGCCATCGGCGTGTTCATCCTGCCGCCCTCGATGCGCGAGCTCGAGCGGCGCCTGCGCGCGCGCGCCCAGGACGCCGATGCCGTCATCCGGCGGCGCCTGGAGAACGCCGAGGCAGAAATGCAGCACGCCGTAGAGTTCAAATACGCTATAATTAACAATAACTTCGACGACGCCCTGCTCGACCTGCGAGCGGTCGTGCGCGCAGAACGCCTGGCCGTCGCCCGGCAGCTGGCGCGGCACCCCGAAGTCTTCAAACCGGAAACCTGACCATGGCCCGCATCACCGTAGACGACTGCCTGCACAGAATCCCCAACCGCTTCCAGATGACGCTCGCCGCGACCTACCGCGCGCGCCAGCTCAGCGCCGGCGCCTCGCCGCTGGTCGAGCCGAACCGCGACAAGCCCACCGTGATCGCCTTGCGCGAGATCGCCGCCGGCAAGGTCGGCACCGAAGTCCTGAAGCGCAACCCTACCGTGCCGACGCCCCCGGCTCCCTGAGCCTTGCGGCCATGGGGTAATCTCCCCGCATGGCCGCCGCCGTACAGAACCTCGACGCGAGCCGCTTCGGCTACCTGAAGAAGGCGGACATCGCGCGCCTGGCGGACGCGTACCGCTTCTCGGAAGCCGCGCACGCCGGCCAGAAGCGCCAGTCGGGGGACCCCTACATCTCGCATCCGCTCGCGGTCGCCGAGATCCTGGCCGGCTGGCACCTCGACGGCCAGGCACTGATGGCGGCGCTGCTGCACGACGTGATGGAGGACACCTCCGTCACCAAGGCCGAGATCTCGGACACCTTCGGCAAGCCCGTGGCGGAGCTCGTCGACGGCCTCTCGAAGCTCGACAAGATCGAGTTCCAGTCCGCCGAGGACGCACAGGCCGAGAACTTCCGGAAAATGCTCCTTGCCATGGCGCGCGATGTGCGCGTCATCCTCATCAAGCTCGCCGACCGGCTGCACAACATGCGCACGCTCGACGCGGTGCCGGCCGCGAAGCGCCGGCGCGTGGCGCGCGAGACGATGGAGATCTACGCGCCGATCGCCAATCGCCTCGGCCTCAACACCCTGTTCCACGAGCTTCAGGAGCTCGCGTTCGCGCACCTGTACCCGCTCCGGTACCGCACGCTCGTCAAGGCGACGAAGTCGGCGCGCGGCAACCGCCGCGAGGTGGTGGGCAAGATCGAGTCGGCGGTGAAGTCGAGGCTCGCCGAGGCGGGCATTGCCGCCGCGGTGAGCGGGCGCGAGAAGCACCTCTACTCCATCTACCGCAAGATGATCGAGAAGCACCTGTCGTTTTCCGAGGTGCACGACATCTACGGCCTGCGCGTGGTGGTGAAGGACGTGGCCACCTGCTACCTCGCGCTCGGCACGCTGCACGCGCTGTACAAGCCGGTGCCCGGCAAGTTCAAGGACTACATCGCCATTGCCAAGGCGAACGGCTACCAGTCGCTGCACACGGCGCTTATCGGCCCCTACGGCGTGCCGCTGGAAGTGCAGATCCGCACCGAGCAGATGCATCACCTCGCCGAAGCGGGGGTCGCCTCGCACTGGATGTACAAGGACGACACGGTGTCGCTGTCGGACCTGCAGAAGAAGACCCACCAGTGGCTGCAGTCGCTGCTCGAGATCCAACACCAGTCCGGCGACCCGCACGAGTTCCTCGAGCACGTGAAGGTCGACCTGTTCCCGGACGAGGTCTACGTCTTCACGCCGGCGGGCAAGATCCTGTCGCTGCCGCGCGGCGCGACCGCGGTGGACTTCGCCTACCAGGTGCACACCGACATCGGCAACCGCTGCGTCGCCGCCAAGGTGAACGGCGAGCTCGTGCCGCTCAGGACCGAGCTCCGCAACGGCGACCGCGTGGAGATCATCACCGCCAGCCACGCCAAGCCGAATCCGGCCTGGCTGCAGTACGTGCGCACCGGCAAGGCGCGCGCCAACATCCGGCACTTCCTGAAGACCATGCAGTACGAGGAGTCGGCGGCGCTCGGCGAGCGGCTGCTGGAGCAGGCGCTGAAGGGCTACGGCGTGGCGCTCGGCGAGATCGACGACGCGAGCTGGGAGCGCGTCATCCGCGAGACCGTGGGGCGCACCAAGCGCGAGCTGCTCGCGGACATCGGGCTGGGCAAGCAATTGCCGGCGGTGGTCGCGCGGCGCCTGGTGATGCGCGCGGAAGCCCCGCCGGAGGCGAAGGGCAGGGCCGCCCAGGTCGTCATCCGCGGCACCGAGGGCATGGCGGTGCAGCTCGCGACCTGCTGCCGGCCGATCCCCGGGGACGGCATCGTCGGCTCGATGAAAAAGGGCCAGGGGCTGGTGGTGCACGCCGCAGAGTGCGGGGCGATCGAGCGCTCGCGCAAGAACGAGCCCGAGCAGTGGATCGACGTGGAGTGGGGACCCGCTTCCTCGCGCCTGTACCAGGCTGCGATCAAGTTGATGGTAGCGAACCAGCGCGGGGTGCTGGCCAAGGTCGCCTCCGAGATCGCGGAGGCCGGGTCGAATATCGATTCGATCAGCATGGAAGAGGACCGCGCGTTCTACACCAACATGCTGTTCGTGCTGGAAGTGTCCAACCGGGCCCATCTCGCGCGCGTCATGCGCGCGCTGCGGCGCGAGACCGACGTGAAGAAGATCTCGCGCCTGCGGGAGTAGCCGCGTGGAGCGCAGCCGCTACGACGCATTGATGGAAGTCGTGAAGAGCCGCATGACGGTGCGGGCCTTCGATGCGTCGTTCACCGTGCCGCGCGAGCACTACGAGATGATCCTGGAAGCCGCGCGCCACAGCCCCTCCGGTGCGAACGCGCAGCCCTGGCATTTCATCGTCGTCACCGACGCGAGCCTCAAGACGAGCATCATGGAGTACTTCCGCGAGGAGCAGGTGGCGCGCGCGAAGCTGAAGATGAAGTTCCCGACGCCCGATTACCGCGGCCTCGCCACTGCGCCGGGCATGATCGTCGTGGCGAGCGACTTCCGCTGGGTGCGCGCGTTCCCGGTGCTGAACGACGGCTCCGAGCTCGATCGCATGTACCAGCAGAACGCGGAACGGATCCTGCTGCAGAGCGTGGCCGCGGCGACCATGGCGGCGCACCTCGCGGCCGCGGCGCTCGGTTACAGCGTGTGGTGGGTCACCGCGATCGGGCAGCAGAAGGCGCAACAGGCCATGAAGCCGCTGCTCGGCGTGCCCGAGGAACTGTCGGTGCTCGACATCATGTGCTTCGGCCCGCCCGCGAAGGCGCCGTACAAGCGCTGGAAGAAGACGCTGGAGGAGATCGTCAGCTGGAACCGATTCGACCCGGCGCATCACATGACCGAGGCGCAGATCGACGAGTGGGTTGCGAGCACGCGCCACAAGGTCATGTACCGGGACGAAAACAACGTCGATTGAACCGAACCCGACCCGGCGCGTCCTACCTTGATACCGGGGAGGATCACCATGGCCACGCGAAAGACGACGGCAAAGACCTCCGCGAGAAAGGCTCCGGCGAAGAGGAAGACAGCGGCGAAGAGGACGGCGCCGGCCGGGATGTTGCTCCCCGTATCGCACGAGGAGCGCTGGCGCATGGTCGCGGAAGCGGCGTACTACATCGCCCAGCGGCGCGGCTTCGTCGGCGGCGACGCCAACGCCGACTGGGTGGCGGCGGAAGCCGAGGTCGACGCGAGGCTGAAGGAGCAAGGCCGCACGCCCGGCCAGGCTTGACCTGCAGCGGCCGCGGCAGGCAGCATGCCGCACCCGAATGCGCGGCCGCCTGCACCCGCTTCCCTACCTGAAGAGTGCGCTGGCCGTGGCGGTGGTGGGCTTCGCCGCGCACACGCTGACCCGGTTCGTGCCGCTGCCGCACGTTTCCGTGCTGTTCGTCGCCGCGGTGATCGCCAGCGCGGCGCTGTGGGGGCTCGGGCCGTCGCTGTTCGCCGCCGGCCTGAGCGTCGCCGCCGGCAGCTACCTGTTCTACTTGCCGATCTACAGCTTCCACGTCACCGATCCCCAGGACATCGCCGACCTGGCGGTGTTCGTCATCGTCGCGGTGCTGACCAGCCGGCTCGCCGACGGGGTGCGCCGGCAGGCGCGCGAGATTGCCGATGCGCGCCTGAAGGCGCAGGGCGAGGTGCTGCGCGAGGCGCTCATCAACTCGGTGTCGCACGACCTGCAGACGCCCGTCGCGGCGATCCTCGGCTCGGCCACAGTGCTCGAAGGCCTGGACCCGAACGGCGATGCGCGCGTGCGTCGCGAGCTGGCGGCTGCGATCCGCGAGGAAGCCGAGCGGCTCGCCAGCCACATCGGCAACGTGCTCGATCTGACGCGCGTGCGCTCCGGCCAGATCGCGCCGCGCCTGGAGCTGGTCGAGCTCTCGGATATCATCAACGGCGCGCTGCGGCGCAAGGAGAAGGCGCTCGCCGGCCACAGGCTGCACGTCGACGTGCCGTCGGGCCTGCCAATGCTGCGGCTCGACCTGTTCCTGATGGAGCATGCGGTGGCGAACGTGCTCGACAATGCGGCGAAGTTCGCGCCTGCGGGCTCTAAAGTGGCCGTGACGGCGTGCGCGGCGAATGGCAGCGTGGTGCTGGAGATCGCCGACGAGGGTCGCGGCATCCGCCCCGAGGAGCTCGATCGCGTCTTCGAGGCCTTCTACCGCGGCAGCCGGCAGGAAGGCGGCGCGGCGGCGGGCAGCGGCCTCGGCCTCGCGATCTGCCGCGCCTTCGTCGAGGCGAACGGCGGCAGCGTGACGCTCGCGAGCGCCGGCCCCGGGCGCGGAACCCGGGTGCAGATCCGGCTGCCCGTACCGCCATGAGCGACGCGAAGCCGCAGGTCCTCGTCGTCGACGACGAGCCGCAGATCCGCAAGTTCCTGCGCCTGGGGCTGGAACACAACGGCTTCGCCGTGCTCGAGGCCGCGAACGCCGAGGCCGCGCTGCGCGCCGCGGTCGCCGCGCGGCCCGAGCTCGTCGTGCTCGACCTGGGCCTGCCCGACCGCGAGGGCTTCGAGGTGCTCGAGCGGCTTCGCGAGTGGTCGCGCGTCCCGGTGATCGTACTCTCCGTGCGCAGCCGCGAAAACGAGAAAGTCAGGGCGTTCGACCTCGGCGCCGACGACTACGTGGTGAAGCCCTTCGGCATGCCCGAGCTGCTCGCGCGCGTGCGGGCGGCGCTGCGCCGCAGGATCGAGAGCGAGACGCCCGAGCCGGTGTTTCGCGTCGGCGCGCTGGAAGTGGACCTCGTGCGCCGCGTGGTGCGCGTGAGCGGCTTGCAGGTGCGGCTGTCGCCCAAGCAGTACCGGCTGCTGCAGATCCTGGTGACCAACGCGGGCAAGGTGGTGACGCACCGGCAGCTGCTGAGCGACATCTGGGGCGCTGCGCACCGCGACGACGTCCAGTACCTGCGCGTGTTCATGCGCAAGCTCCGCAGCCGCATCGAGGCCGACCCCGCGCGGCCGGCGTACCTGCTGACCGAGCTCGGCGTCGGCTACCGCCTGCGCACGCCGGATCAGCTCGCCGGGCCGCCCTGAGGCGTTTATGCGGCGGTAACGCCGCAAGCGCGGCAAGCGTATGGAACGGTAATGCGCTCGCCTCCGAGAATCACGTCAGGAGGTTTCACCATGGTCCTGACGAGCGCAGCCTTCATCCTCGCCGGCATTGCCTGCATCGGCCTGTCCGGCTACACGCTGTATGCCGTAAGCCCGAAGGACGGCAAGCCCCCCACTTTCTGGACGCGGACCGAGGCGCGCTCGACGACGCTGGCCCTCGCCCTCGTCACCGCGTTCGTCATCGGCGGCGGGTTGATGCTGAAGGGCATCCTGTCCTGATGTTCACCATGATTTCGGTAGCGTCGCTGTGCGCCGTGCTGCTCATCGGCGGGCTGGTGCGCATCGCGTGCCGGCACCGCAGCGACTTGTGGATCGTGTCGGACGACGCCATCCTCTGCGTCGTCTCGCCGGCGGT
>JBBDXL010000104.1:1823-8951 GCA_040902335.1 Burkholderiales bacterium | reverse complement strand
GCGCGACATACAAGCCGGCACGCCGTTTGGTTGTGCGAAAGCGGTGGTGCTTCCTCCGGGCCTCGCGCTTGACTCCTGATCCCGGGGAGCGTCAACATCGGGCATGGCCGCGGATCACCTGGACCGGACCTACCACTACATCCTTTCGACGTTCGTAGAGCGGGGCCAGGCACCGCATTTCACCGAGATCGCCGCCAAGTTCGGCATCCCGGTCGAAGAGGGCAAGCGCCGGCTGCACGAGCTGATGGCGGCCCGCCTTCCCAACTGGCTGTTCCCGGACACGGACCTCATCGCCTCGTTCGCGCCGTTCAACAACCTGCCGACGCAATACCGCATCTCCGTGCAGGGCGAGCAGCGCTGGTTCGCGCAATGCGGCCTGGAGTCGCTCGCCACCACCTGGATGTTTCCCGGCAAGCGGGTGACGGTGAACGCACCCTGCCTCGACTGCGGCGAGCCGCTGTGCGTCGATATTCTCGACGGCGAAATCAAGCAAGCGGACCCGGGCGACATTCACTTCTACGTCGACCTGCCGATCAAGAAGTGGTACGGCAACCTGCCTTTTGCCTGAAGCCGCATGAATCTCTTTCGGTCGAAAGAGCACGTGAAGCAGTGGTCCCAGTTCAAGCCAGGAACTGAGGCCGGGATATTGACGCTCGCCGACGCCATGCGGGTCATGAGCACGCCGCGGCATCGGAACCGGCTGCGCCCGGATTACGTATCCAAGCTGCCGGAGACGGTGCCGGCGTTCGTGCAGCGGCTTCTCGAGGTCAGCGGCAACTCGCCCTTCTGGGACCTGCGGCCGGATTGATTCCGGGCGATACGAGTGAAGTCGCAGCCCTACAAGGTGCGCAGCATCCACGTCGTCGCCAAAGGCGCCGACGTGCTGGTGCGCGAGTACACGCTCGATCCGGGCGAGAAAATCCCGCGGCACCGGCATAGCGAAGTCTCCGACTATTACTACGGCCTCGAGGGCCGCGTCGTGATCGAGACGCGCGAGCCGGCTGCCCGCCACGAGCTGGGCGCGGGACAGACCGCGAGCGTGACGCCCTCTACCGTGCATCAGGTGTCCAATCCTGCGAAATCGCCGTGCCGGTTCTTGCTGATCCAGGGTGTCGGCCGGTACGATTTCGTCAGGGAGGAATAAGCGTCTTGCCGGAGCAGCGCATGGCAGCGGACGCGGCGGACTACATCAACGGCCACGCGCTCGTCGTAGACGGCGGCTGGCGGGCGAAGTAGCCGGCTGCGCGGATCATGACCTCGCCGGCGCTGCGCGCGCCTGCGCTCGCCCCGTTCGGCGTCCGCAGCTTCCGTTTCCAGTGGCCCGCGGATCTCGCCACGTCCTGGGCCTTCGAGATGGAGGCGCTGATCCTCGGCTGGTACATACTCACTGCTACCGGTTCGGTCGAGCAGTTGGTGATTTTCGGCGCGCTGGCGTGGCTGGGGTCGCTGTTCTCGCCGTTCTTCGGCATCGCCGGCGACCGCATCGGCCTGCGCGCGCTGCTCTGCGTCACGCGAGGAACCTACGCGCTTTTGGCATCGGCGCTGACGATGCTGACCTTCAGCGCCACGCTGGCGCCATGGCACGTGTTCGCCATCTCGGCGCTCGCTGGCCTGATGCGGCCTTCCGACATGGCGATGCGCAACGTGCTCGTCGGACAGACCATGCGCCCGGAGCTGCTGATGGAGGCGCTCGGCATTTCGCGCACCACTTCGGACACGGCAAGGATCGCGGGCGCGCTCGCCGGCACGGGCGGCGTGGCGCTCATCGGCATGGGGCCGGCGTACGTCGTGGTTACAGCGATGTACGTCGCCGCGTTCCTGCTTTCGTTGGGCGTGGCGGGCTCGTCCCCCCAGGGCAAAGCGGACACCGCGGCGCTGAACGTGCTCGCCGGCCTGCAACAAGCGGTGCGCTATGTCTGGAACAAGCCCGATCTGCTGGGTGCGTTGAGCATGGCGTTCCTGGTCAATCTGCTCGCGTTTCCGTTCTTCCTCGGCCTTCTGCCCTATGTCGCAAAGGATGTCTACGCAATCGGCCAGTCGGGTCTGGGGTACCTGGCTGCGGCGTTCGCCTCGGGCGCGCTGGCCGGCTCGCTGCTGTTGAGCGCGAGCCGCCTGCCGCTGCGGGCCGGCCGCGTCATGCTGTGGAGCGGCGCCGTCTGGTTCGTGGCGATTCTTCTCTTCGGGCAGATCCCGTCCATGGGCGTTGGGCTGGTCCTGCTCTTTCTGTCAGGACTGGCCCAGAGCTTCTGCATGACACCGCTCGCCGCCGTCATGCTGCGCGCTTCGAGCGAGGAGATGCGCGGCCGCGTGATGGGCATCCGGATGCTTGCCATCTGGGGATTGCCTTTGGGGCTGCTTGCTGCAGGGCCGATCATCGCGGGCATCGGTTATGCCGCCACCACGCTGATCTACGCGGGCGTCGGACTGGCCGCGACAATCTTTATCGGCTATCGCTGGCGCAGCGCGCTTTGGCACCGGTCGGCGGCGGCCAACGCGCATCTGTAGGAGATTGGCAGGCCGCGGCGGATTCGAACCGCCGACCAGCGGATTGAGAGGTCGAAATCCACCCGCCGCCGGCGGCGAGTCCATGTGCGTTGCCAGACAGACCCGCGCGAGCCCGCCCCCTACTCTGCGGCTTCGATGCGCAACCTGAGGAAACGGCAATGAAGAAATCCAGAGGTGGACGGATGACGGCGGCCAAAAAACGCGCGTCCAAGTCGAGAGGCGGAGTCGGTCTCATCAAGAACCGCAAGGCCGGCAAGAAGATCATGAAGACGTAAGCCCCGATCCGCCAGATCGGCAGGCGACACACAAGAAAAAGGCCCCGGCGAACGCTAGAGCCTTGACTGATTGGTAGGCCGTGGCGGATTCGAACCGCCGACCAACGGATTCCCCATCTCGACCGAGATGAGGGCGAAGGCAGATCCCCACCGGTCAAGCGGCACGCTGCTCGATTGGCCTGACTGCGATCCGCAGTCCGGTGGCAGCCAATACCGCTTTTAGACTTCGCAGCTCCGGGTTGCCGGATTTGGAGAGCATCTTGTACGTCGCTTCACGCGTGAGCTTTGCTTTACGCGCAATTTCCGCAATACCGCCTTGCGCCTGGGCGACTTGGCGCAGCGCGAGCATGAGTGCAGCTTGGTCGCCTTCCTCGATAACGGCCTCAAGGTACGCGGCCGCTTCCGCCGGGTCCTTAAGCTGCTTGATCAGCCAAGGCTCGTAAGGAAGGCTAGCGGCGGTCGCGCGGCTTCTTTTGCGCGGTGCGCGCCTTGTAATCTTCGAAATACTCTTTGGCACGGTTGATGTCCCTTTGCTGCGTCCTCTTGTCTCCTCCACAAAGGAGAAGAATGATCACTTGGCCGACCCGCGTGAAGTAGACGCGGTATCCCGGCCCCCAATCAATCCTCAGCTCCATTACGCCTTCGCCCACCGGCTCGACGTCGCCCTGGTTGCCGATCACGACTCTCGCGAGCCGCGCTTCAATGCGCGTGCGCGCTTGCCTGTCGTTCATGCCCTGCAACCATTCGACGAATGGCTGCTCGCCGGCAGAGGTTTGGTAGTAATGAAGTTCCACGGCGATTGTAATTTATAGTTCACAATAGGTCAATGCTTTCCAACCAAGCGTCAATTGATCGGATGGAGTGGAACGGTCGGGCGACACACACTAAACGCACAGTGAGCCTGTTTCGACTACAAACACAAAGAAAAAGCCCCAGCAGGAGCTAAGGCTTTGGCTTTAATTGGTAGGCCGTGGCGGATTCGAACCGCCGACCAACGGATTAAAAGTCCGCTGCTCTACCAGCTGAGCTAACGGCCCCCAGGGGAAAGGGCGCGATTTTATCAGCCCTCGCGTCCGCTTCGCCAGCCTTCAGCGCTGATAGCGCGTCGAATCCGGAATTTTCGCGTCCGCAAACCCTGCTGCGCGAATGCGGCACGCATCGCACGCGCCGCACGCGCGCCCCTCGGCATCGGGCTGATAGCAGGTCACCGTTTCCGACGGGTCGACCCCCAGCGCCAGCGCCAAATTCACAATCTTTTTCTTCGGCAGGTCGATGAGCGGCGCACGAATGCTGATTCTTCGTCCCTCCACTGCCGCCTTCGTGGCGAGGTTCGCCATCGTCTCGTAGGCCTTCAGGTACTCGGGCCGGCAATCCGGGTAGCCCGAGTAGTCGATCGCGTTCGCCCCCATGAAAATGTGCTGCGCTTCCAGCACCTCGGCCCATGCCAATGCCAGAGACAGAAGAATAGTGTTGCGCGCGGGGACGTAGGTGACCGGGATACTGCTGTTCACACCTTGATCCGGGACGGCGATGGTCCTGTCCGTCAGCGCCGAGCCGCCGAACTGCGCGAGATCGAGCTTCACTAAGCGGTGCTCCACGGCCCCGAGCCGCCGCGCCACGCGCTTCGCGGCTTCCAGCTCCGCGCCGTGCCTCTGCCCGTAGTCCACCGACAACGCGAAACACGCATAGCCCTCGCGCCGCGCCCAGGCGAGCGCGGTGGCGGAATCCAGCCCGCCCGAGAGGAGGACGACGGCCTTCAGCGCTTGACCGACTGCTGCAGGCGCAGCCGCGCCTGGTCGGACGCGGTGCTGCCGGGGTACTTCGCCAACACGTCCTGCAGCGTCGCCTGCGCCGACTTGACGTCGCCCATGGCTTCCTGCGCGCTGGCAATGGACAGCATGGCGTCCGCCGCCTTCGCATCGAGCGGCCACTGCTGGATCACCTTCTGCAGCGCCGCGATGGCGTTGCGGTAGTCGCGCCGCCCCGAGTAGCCCATGCCGATCCAGTACTGGGCGTTCGGTGCGAGCTTGCCGTTCGGGTACTTGGCGAGGAGCTGTCCCAGAAGATCGATCGCGGCAGAGTAGTTGCCGACCTTGAACTGGTTCAGCGCGCTCTCGTAGGCGCGCTTTTCTTCCTCGGTCGGCCCCGTGTCCGCCGGCGGCCTCGCCGCCGCGGCCGCCTGCTGCTCGGCCGCCTGCTCGAGCTTCCGCAGGCGCGAGTCGATGTCGACGTAGAGGTCCTTCTGCCGCTTCTCGGCGACCTCCATCTGGTGGATCAGCACCTCGATCTGGCCGCGCTGCTTCGCCAGGTCCGCGCGCAGCGCTTCGAGCTGGCCGGCGAGGTCGAGGATCGCGCGCCGCTCGACCGAGGTTGCCTCCAGCGCCTTCATGCGCTCGGCGAGGCGCTGTTCGATCGCCTGTATGCCGAGGAGCAGCTCGGTGCGCACCTCCTCGACGCGGCGCCGCGCCTCCGAGTCGCCGCCGAAGAGCTGCGCCTGGGCGGCGCCGGCGCCCGCGACGAGCAGCGCCGCGGCCAAGCAGCGCACGGGCCCCATGTCAGTACTCGCCCGTGTACAGCATGTCGCTGCGGCGGTTGCGCGTCCAGGCCTCCTCGGTATGGCCGGGCTCCTTGGGCTTTTCCTCGCCCAGGCTCACCGCCTCGACTTGGTCCTCGCGCACGCCGAGCAGCAGCAGCGTGCGCTTCACGCCTTCGGAGCGGCGCTGGCCGAGCGCGATGTTGTACTCGCGGCTGCCGCGCTCGTCGGTGTTGCCCTGGATCAGCATCTTGAGATTGCCGTGCTCGCGCAGGTACCCGGCGTGCGCCTCGATCACCGGCTTGAACTCGTCCTTGATGTCGTACTTGTCGAAATCGTAGTACACCGAGCGCTGCGACAGGATGTTCGCCGGATCGCGGTGCGGCGCGGTGGCCGCGGGCTTGTCGCCCGTCAGGTCGACGCCGGTGACCGGCTTCGCCGGCACGCCCTGCGTCCCGGGCGCGGGGCGCGCCGCGCCGGGCGCACGATCTTCTACGCCGGCCGGCGGCTGCAAATCGGGGGTCTGGGTCGTGGCGCAGGCCGCCAGCGCCGACGCGATAAGGAAGGTCCAGAGTACGCGCATGATCGATCTCCTTCTCATTGAGTCAGTGGGCCCCAGGCCGGCTCGCGCACGTCTCCGGCGGAAACCGTGAGGCGCTGCTTGACGCGCCCGTCGGCGGACACCGCCGTGAGCACGCCGCGCCCCGCCACGATCGTCGCCAGCAGGATCAGGCGGCCGTTGGGGGCGAAGCTGGGCGATTCGTCGAGGTCGCTGTCGGTGAGCACCTGCACCTGGCGCGTGGCGAGCTCGAGCAGCGCAACCTGGAACTTGCCGCCATTGCGCGCGATGTAGGCGAGGCTTCTGCCGTCCGGGCTGACGCGCGGCGACACATTGTAGCCGCCCTCGAACGTGATGCGCTGCGCCTCGCCGCCGCGCGTCGACATGCGGTAGATCTGCGGGCTGCCGCCGCGGTCCGAGGTGAAATAGAGCCATTCCCCGTCGGGCGAGAAGAACGGCTCGGTGTCGATGCCGCTCGAGCGCGTGAGCCGCTGCGGATTGCCGCCATCGGGGTTGATCAGGTAGATCTGCGAGTTGCCGTCGCGCGTCAGCGCCAGGGCGAGCCGCTTGCCGTCGGGCGACCAGGCCGGCGCCGAGTTCGAGCCCTTGAAGTTGGCCACGATCTGCTGCTTGGGCACCTCGATGTCCTGCACGTACACGATCGGCTTCTTGTTCTGGAACGACACGTAGGCGAGGCGCTTGCCGTCGGGCGACCAGGTCGGCGAGATGATCGGCTCGTTCGACACGAGCATCGCCTGCTCGTTGGCGCCGTCGGCGTCGGCGACCTGCAGCTCGTAGCGCTCGCCGCGCTTCACCACGTAGGCGATGCGCGTGGAGAACACGCCCTTCTCGCCGGTCAGCTTCTCGTAGACGTAGTCGGCGATGCGGTGCGCGGTGGCGCGCACCTGCTCGCGCGTCAGCGTGTAGGCGACGCCGCCGAGCGCCGACTGCTTGAGCGCGTCGTAGAGGCGAAAGCGCACCTCGAAGCGCCCGTCGGGCCGCGCCGCCACCGAGCCGAGCACGAGCGCGTCGGCGAGCCGCGAGCGCCACTCCGCGTAGTTCACGCTCGAGGCCTCGGTCGGCTGCGGCACCAGGCGCGGCACTTCCAGGCCGCGGAACAGGCCGCTGCGTTCCAGGTCCGCGCGCACGATCGCGCTGATGCTCGCGCCCGAAGCGTCGAGCAGCGCGCCCTCGCCGGCGAGCGGCGCGACGGCGATGGGGATGCGCTGCGCGCCCGCGCCGGTGATCTCGATCGA
>JBBDXL010000104.1:0-1723 GCA_040902335.1 Burkholderiales bacterium | reverse complement strand
CGCTGCGCCATGGTCTCGTCGGGCGCCGGTGCCGGCTTCGCCTTGGCGACCGGCTCGGGCTTGGGCTCGGGCTTCACCTCAGGTTTCGGCTTTGGCTTGGGCTTGTCCTTGAGCGCGATGTCGGGCTTTTCGATGCGCGGCTGGGGCTTCGGCGCGGGCGCGGGCGGCTCGACTCTGGGCGGCGGCGGCGCGGGCTGCGCCACCGGCTCGGGCGGCGGCCGCCACAGCTCGACCGTCACGACGTCGGGCGCGCGACTCTGCCAGTGCACGCCGAGCATCAGCGCCGCGATCAGCAGCACGTGCACCGCGAGCGCGAGCAGCGCGGACGGGCCGAAGAAATGCTCGCGCGGGGCTTCGAACTGGAAGCCGGTCTGCGCTGCGCTTGCCGCCATCACTTCGCCGGCTGCACCAGCAGTCCGATGCGCCGCACCTGCTGCTTCTGCAGTTCGTCCATCACGTTGAGCACCGCCTCGTAGCGCACGTCCTTGTCGGCCGCGATCAGCACCGGTCGATCCGGGTTCTTCGCCTGGCGCTCGCGGATCGCGCGCGCGAGCTCGCCGCGCGCCACGCGCCGCTCCTCGGCGAGCGCCCCGTGCGCGTCGCGCACGCGCAGCACGACGCTCTTGTCCTCGCGGATCACCACCTCGAGCACGGTGGCGGGCGCGTTGGCCGCCTTCGACACCGAGGGCAGGTCCACCACGCCCGGCGTGATGAGCGGCGCGGTCACCATGAAGATGACGAGCAGCACGAGCATCACGTCCACATACGGCACGATGTTGATCTCGTGCATCGGGCGACGGCTGCGATGCAGCGCGGGCATGGCTACTTCACGGCTTGGCGATGGAGGATGTTGGAGAACTCCTCCATGAAGCTCTCGAAGCGGATCGACAGCCGGTCGATCAGGTACGAGTAGCGGTTATAGGCGACCACCGCGGGAATGGCAGCGAACAGGCCCAGCGCCGTCGCCACCAGCGCCTCGGCGATGCCGGGCGCGACCTGCGCGAGCGTCGCCTGCTGCACGTTGGCGAGGCTGCGGAAGGCGTGCATGATGCCCCACACGGTCCCGAACAGGCCCACGTAGGGGCTCACCGAACCGGTCGAGGCGAGGAACGCCAGGTGGCGCTCGAGGTGGTCCATCTCGCGCTGGTAAGTCGCGCGCATGGCGCGGCGCGCCCCGTCCACCATGTCGCTCGCGTCGCCCGCGGTGCGCTGGTTCCTGAGCTTCGCGAACTCGCGGAAGCCCGACTCGAAGATGCGCTCCAGGCTGCCGATGGTGGGGCGGTTGTTGACCGCGCCCTGGTACAGGAGGTTCAGGTCGTTGCCGCCCCAGAACTCGCGCTCGAAGCGCTCGGTCTGGGAGCGCGCGCGGCGGATCGCGAACCACTTGCTGAAGATGTACATCCAGGACATGAACGACACCACGACGAGCAGCAGCAGCACCGCCTTGACCACCGGGCTCGCGCCGACGATCAGGATCCAGATGTCGAGGTCGGTGGTGACGTTCATGCCGTCACGCGCCCAGCCGCGCGGCGAGCGCCGCGGGGATGGGCGCGGGCTTGAAGTCTTCGCGGCGCACGCACGCCGCTTGGACCAGCGCCGCGGCCATCGGTTCCTCGCCGCGCAGCGCGCGCTGGCGGAGCCACAGGTAGGTACGCTTTCTCTCGGTGCATTCCACGGTAATGCTCAACTCGTCGTCCAGCCTCGCGCCGCGCAGGAAATCGAT
>JBBDXL010000103.1:0-3915 GCA_040902335.1 Burkholderiales bacterium | reverse complement strand
AGCACGTCGGCGTCCGGGCCGTTGGTGATCCACATCTTGTTGCCGTTGAGGACGTACCGGTCGCCGCGCCGCTCGGCGCGCAGCCGCATGCCGACGACATCCGAGCCCGCGCCGGGCTCGCTCATGGCGAGCGCGCCGACGTGCTCGCCGGAGACCAGCTTCGGCAGGTACTTCTTTTTCTGCGCGTCGCTGCCGTTCCTGCGGACCTGGTTCACGCACAGGTTCGAGTGCGCGCCGTAGGACAGGCCCACCGAGGCCGAGGCGCGCGAGATCTCCTCCATGGCGACGATGTGCGCGAGGTAGCCCATCATCGTGCCGCCGTAGGCCTCCTCGACGGTGATGCCGAGCAGCCCGAGCGCACCGAGCTTGCCCCACAGCTCGGGCGGGAACTGGTTCGAGCGGTCGATCTCCGCGGCGCGCGGCGCGATCTCCTTCTGCGCGAAGTCGCGCACCGTATCGCGCAGCATGTCGAGCGTCTCGCCGTGCTCGAAGCGCAGGAAGTTCATGCGGGAGTATCGGGAGTGTCGTGCCGCGCGTTCATCGGTCCGAGGCTACGTGACGTTTACGTTAACGTCAACTCCGGTTGCGCGGCCCGAGCTGCTTGCGCACGCGCTTCTCGAAGGCGGCGATCTCGGCGAGCTGCGCGGCGATGTCCTCGCGCTGGCGCTCGAGCGCGGCCTTGTGCGTCTCCAGCACGGCGAGAAAGCGCTCGAGCTGCGGCCGCTCGTCCTGGCCCGGCTCGTACATGTCGATCAGATCGCGGATCTCGGACAGCGTCAGCCCCAGGCGCTTGCCGCGCAGCGTGAGCTTCAGGCGCGTGCGCTCGCGCGGCGTGTAGATGCGGCGCTGGCCTTCGCGGCGCGGCGCGAGCAGTCCTTCGGCCTCGTAGAAGCGGATGGCGCGCGGCGTGACGTCGAACTCGGCGGCGAGCTCGCCGATCGAGTACTCGGCGTCGGCGCGTTCCTTTTCGATTTGCCGCATGGTAGGGTGCGGAAGATTTTAGCCCAGGTCTTCCGGCGAAGGAGCAAGCATGCAGGAGCGCGCTGACGGCGTGAAGCGGGAGGACGCGGTGCGGGTGATGCACGAGGTGGCCGAGCGCTCCTCGCGCATCCTGCAGGAATTCGGGCAGAAGCACCTGCAAAGCAGCATCTCGTCGGCGGTGAAGGACGAGCTCGGCATCGCCAAGGCGTACATGGACCTGTACTCGCGCCTGCTCATGGATCCGAGCGCGCTCGCCGCCGCCTCGGTGAACTTCTGGATCGATTCGATGCGCCTGTGGCAGTCCTCGTGGCTGAAGATGCTCGGCCAGGAAGCCGAGCCGGTGGCGCGGCCGGCCCAGGGCGACGCGCGCTTCAAGGACCAGGAATGGTCGGACAACTTCCTCTTCGACTACATCAAGCAGTCCTACCTGATCGCGGCGCGCCACATCCAGCACGCGGTGGCGGGCGTGCAGGGGCTGCCGGACGATTCGCAGAAGAAGATCGCCTTCTTCACCCGCCAGTACGTGGACGCGCTGGCGCCGTCCAATTTCGCCGCCACCAACCCTCAGGTGCTGCGCGAGACGCTCGCCTCGGGCGGGCAGAACCTGGTCAAGGGCCTCGCCAACCTGCTCGCCGACATCGAGAAGGGCGAGGGCCAGCTGCGCATCAGCATGACCGACGAGACCGCGTTCCGGCTTGGCCAGAACGTCGCCACCACCCCCGGCAAGGTGGTGTTCCAGAACGCGCTGCTGCAGCTCATCCAGTACCAGCCCTCGACCTCGGAAGTATTCCGGCGGCCGCTGCTCATCATCCCGCCGTGGATCAACAAGTACTACATCCTGGACCTGCGCGAAAAGAACAGCTTCATCAAGTGGGCGGTGGACCAGGGACACACGGTGTTCGTGGTGTCGTGGGTGAACCCCGATGCGAAGCTCGCCGAGAAGGGTTTCGACGACTACCTGACCGAAGGGGCGCTGGCGGCGATGGACGCCGCGATGCAGGCCGTGGGCGAGAAGCAGCTCAACGTCATCGGCTACTGCCTGGGGGGCACGCTGCTCGGCTGCGCGCTCGCCTGGCTCGCGGCGAAGGGCGACGAGCGCGTCGGCAGCGCCACGTTCTTCGTTTCGCTACTCGATTTTTCGCAGCCGGGCGAGCTCGGCGTGTTCATCGACGAGGCGCAGGTCGAGAGCCTCGAGCGGCGCATGAACGAGCGCGGCTATCTCGAGGGCTCGGAGATGGCCTCCACCTTCAACCTGCTGCGCGCCAACGACCTGGTGTGGTCGTTCGTCATCAACAACTATCTCATGGGCAAGGACCCGTTCCCGTTCGACCTGCTGTACTGGAACTCGGACTCGACGCGGTTGCCCGCGCGCATGCACAGCTTCTACCTGCGGAACATGTACCTGAAGAACAAGCTCGGCGTGCCGGGCACCGTGACGCTTGCCGGCGTGCCGATCGATCTGTCCAAGGTGAAGGTGCCCGCGTACTTCATCTCCACGGTCGAAGACCACATCGCGCCCTGGAAGACCACCTACAAGGGCGCGCAGTACCTCGGCGGCGAAGCGCGCTTCGTGCTCGGCGGCTCGGGCCACATCGCCGGCATCGTCAACCCGCCCGAGGCGAAGAAGTACCACTACTGGACCAACGACGCGTTCGCCGACACGCCCGAGGCGTGGTTCGAGGGCGCGACGCGGCGCCCGGGTTCCTGGTGGGAGGACTGGCAGCGCTGGATGGAGCAGCAGAACGGCGGCGACAAGGTTCCCGCGCGCATCCCGTCCAAGGCCATCGAAGACGCCCCCGGCTCGTATGTGATGCAGAAATAGTGCGTAAATAGCATTTAAAAATGCTGAGCCGCGAGGACAACGCGCTTCTCACGCGGGTGGGGCCGGGCACGGCGATGGGCGCGTTGTTCCGCCGTTACTGGCTGCCGTTCATGCTGGCGGACGAGCTGGTGGCCGAAGCGCCGCCGAAGCGCGTGCGACTCCTCGGCGAGTGCCTGGTGGCGTTTCGCGACAGCCGCGGTCGCGCCGGGCTGCTGGGCGAGCATTGCCCGCATCGGCGCGCGAGCCTGTATCTCGGGCGCAACGAGGCGGGGGGGCTGCGGTGCGCGTACCACGGCTGGAAGTTCGACGTGTCCGGACGCTGCCTCGACATGCCCTCCGAGCCGGCCGGATCGGGCTTTCGCGACAAGGTGCGGGCCGAAGCCTATCGCGTGACCGAGCGCGCGGGGCTGCTCTGGGCTTACCTCGGACCCGCGGAGAAGCGTGCCGAGCTGCCCGAGTTCGAATGGCTGAGCTTGCCCGCGGCGCAGCGCCACGCTTCGCGCCGGGTGCAGGACTGCAACTACGCGCAGGCGCTCGAGGGCGAGATCGACGAGTCGCGCTTGGGCCTGGCGGGGGCCGACGATCCCGCGCCGCGTTACACGGTGCACGAGGCGCCTTACGGCCTTGCTTGCGGCGCGCGCCGTTCGGCGCAGGGCGAGCAGTATCTGTGGCGCATCAACCTGTTTCTGCTGCCCTGCTTCACGCTCATCCCGCCGTTCGAGGATCCACATTCGCGGCTGTTACGGGCCTGGGTGCCGCAGGACGACGAGAAAACGTCGGTGCTGTGCGTGACCTGGAGCACCGACGGCCCCGCGAGTGAGCGCCAACTGGAGCTATGGAAACGCGCCGAGGCCGCGCACCGCGAGCTTGCGGAGTCGGCGGGGCCGATTGCCGATCGCACGCGCGAGCACCTCGGCACGAGCGACAAGGCGGTGAGCGCCTTTCGCCAGCGCCTGCTCGGCGCCGCGCGCAGGCTCGCAGAGGGCGTCGAGCCGCAAACGCCGTACGACCCCGACTGCTACCGCGTGCGAGCGCACTCGGGACTGGTGCCGCGCGACGACCACGACTTCATCGACCAGGAGGAGATCCGGCGCGCGATGCTCGCGCCGTGA
>JBBDXL010000102.1:0-26708 GCA_040902335.1 Burkholderiales bacterium | reverse complement strand
ACTCGGGCCTCAGAGGCCTGGGCGGCGCCGGCTTCCCGGCGGGGCGCAAGTGGCGTCTGGTCGCCGCCGAACCCGCGCCGCGCCTCATGGCGGTCAACATCGACGAAGGCGAGCCGGGCACCTTCAAGGACCGCTGGTACCTGGAGCGCGACCCGCACCGCTTCCTCGAGGGCATGCTGGTCGCCGCGTGGTGCGCGGGCGTGGGCGAGATCTACGTCTACCTGAGGGACGAATACGCCGGTTGCCGCGCGGTGCTGGAGCGCGAGCTCGCGACGCTGAGGAAGAACCCGCCGTGCGCGCTGCCGCCGATCCACCTTCGCCGCGGCGCGGGCGCCTACATCTGCGGCGAGGAATCGGCGATGATCGAGTCGATCGAAGGCAAGCGCGGCATGCCGCGCCTCAGGCCGCCCTACGTGGCGCAGGTGGGCCTGTTCGGCTACCCGACGCTCGAGCACAACATGGAGACGGTGCACTGGGTGCGCCAGATCGTGGAGCAGGGCGGCGCCTGGTTCGCGTCGCATGGCCGACGCGGCCGCAAGGGCCTGCGCTCGTTCTCGGTCTCGGGGCGCGTGCAAAAGCCCGGCATGCACCTCGCGCCAGCCGGCATCAGCGTGCGGGAGCTGATCGACGAATACTGCGGCGGCATGCTGCAGGGCCACGAGCTCTACGGCTACCTGCCGGGGGGCGCTTCCGGCGGCATCCTGCCCGCGTCGCAAGGCGACGTGCCGCTCGACTTCGACACGCTGCAGCCGCTGGGCTGCTTCATCGGCTCGGCGGCGATCGTCATCCTCTCGCAGCACGACCGGGCGGCGGCCGCGGCGAAGAACCTGATGAAGTTCTTCAAGGACGAGTCCTGCGGCCAGTGCACCCCCTGCCGCGTGGGTACGGCCAAGGCGCTCGCGCTGATGGACGAGAATTCCTGGAACCAACCGCTGCTCGGCGAACTCTCACAGGCGATGATGGATGCCTCCATCTGCGGCCTGGGTCAGGCGGCGCCGAACCCGGTGCAGAGCGTCCTCAAATACTTCCCGCACGAGGTGCAGTAATGGATCGCGTGAGCACGCAACAACTGGCGACGCTGCCGATCGAATTCAAGCTGAACGGGCGCACCGTGGTGGGCCGGCCGGACGAGACCATCATCGAGACGGCGAAGCGCCACGGCGTCGAGATCCCGCATCTTTGCTACCTGCCGGGCCTGCGGCCCGACGGCAACTGCCGCGCCTGCGTGGTGGAGATCAAGGGCGAGCGCACGCTCGCCCCCTCGTGCTGCCGCACCCCGAAGGAAGGCATGGAAGTGACGAGCGACTCGGCGCGCGCGCTGCTCTCGCAGAAGATGGTGCTCGAGCTGCTGCTCTCCGACATGCCGCAAAAGCAGTACCGCAAGGACTCCGAGCTCGACCAGTGGGCGCGCAGGATGAACATGGGCCTGCCGCGCTTCGAGGCGCGCCGCCAGCCCATGGCCGACGTGTCGCATCCCGCGATCGCCGTGAATCTCGACGCCTGCATTCAGTGCACGCGCTGCCTGCGCGCCTGCCGCGAGGAGCAGGTGAACGACGTCATCGGCTACGCCTGGCGCGGCGAGCACTCGAAGATCGTATTCGACTTCGACGACCCGATGGGGGCTTCCACCTGCGTCGCCTGCGGCGAGTGCGTGCAGGCCTGCCCCACGGGCGCGCTGATGCCGGCGCGCGAAGCGGGGTTGCAACAGATCGACAAGACGGTGGATTCGGTCTGCCCGTTCTGCGGCGTGGGCTGCCTGCTCACCTATCATGTCAAAGAGAACGTGATCCAGTTCGTCAGCGGCAAGGACGGCCCGTCGAACCACGCTCGCCTGTGCGTGAAAGGCCGCTACGGCTTCGACTACGTGCAGCACCCGCACCGCCTGACCAAGCCCCTCGTCCGCAAGCCGGGCGCGAAGAAATCGGTGGACATCAGGATGACCCCGGGCGGCTGGCGCGAGGTGTTCCGCGAGGCGAGCTGGGACGAGGCGCTGGATCTCGCCGCCGCGGGGCTGAAACGCATCCGCGACGCGGACAAGGCGGCTCTCGCCGGCTTCGGCTCGGCGAAGGGCTCGAACGAGGAGGCGTACCTGTTCCAGAAGCTGGTGCGCACCGGCTTCGGCACCAACAACGTCGATCACTGCACGCGCCTGTGCCACGCCTCCTCGGTGGCGGCGCTGCTCGAGGGCATCGGCTCGGGCGCCGTCTCGAACCAGGTGAACGACGTCGCGAATTCGGAAGTCATCTTCCTCATCGGCGCCAACCCGACCTCCAACCACCCGGTGGCGGCGACCTGGCTGAAGAACGCCGCCAAGCGCGGCGCGAAGCTGATCATCGCCGACCCGCGGCGCACCGACCTCTCGCGCCACGCGTCACACTTCCTGCAGTTCAACCCGGACACCGACGTGGCGCTCCTGAACGCGATGATCCACACGATCGTCGACGAGGGCCTCGCCAACGGGGCGTTCATCAGGGACCGCACCAGCGGCTACGAGGCGCTCAAGGAGAACGCGAAGGACTTCTCCCCCGAGAAGATGGCGCCGATCTGCGGCATTGCGGCCGCCACCATCCGCGAGGTGGCGCGCCTCTTCGCCACGTCGAAGGCCTCGATCATCCTTTGGGGCATGGGCATCAGCCAGCACGTGCACGGCACCGACAATGCGCGCTGCCTGATTGCCCTCACGCTGATGACAGGACAGGTAGGGCGCCCCGGCACCGGGCTGCATCCGCTGCGCGGCCAGAACAACGTGCAGGGGGCCTCCGACTCGGGCCTCATCCCGATGATGTACCCGGACTACCAGCGCGTGGCGACGCCGGAAGCAAGATCGCGCTTCGAGAAGTTCTGGGGCGCCGAGCTCGACCCGAACCCCGGCCTGACGGTGGTCGAGATCATGAACGCCGCCTACGACGGCAAGATCCGCGGCATGTACGTCATGGGCGAGAACCCGGCGATGTCGGACCCCGACCTCGAGCACGCGCGCGCGGCGATGGCGAAGCTCGAGCAACTGGTGGTGCAAGACATCTTCCTCACGGAGACGGCCTACCTCGCCGACGTCGTCCTGCCGGCCACCGCCTGGCCGGAAAAGGACGGCACGGTCACCAACACCGATCGCATGGTGCAGCTGGGGAGAAAAGCGCTCGATGCGCCGGGCGACGCGCGCGCCGACCTGTGGATCATCCAGGAGCTGGCGCGGCGCCTCGGGCTCGCCTGGGATTACGCCGGCCCGAAGGAGGTGTGGAACGAGATGCGCGGCTGCATGGACTCGATCCGCGGCATCACCTGGGAGCGCCTGGAGCGCGACTCCTCGGTCACCTACCCGTGCGAGAACGAGGGCGACCCGGGGCAGCCGGTGGTGTTCCAGACGCATTTCCCGACCGCCACCGGCCGCGGCAAGTTCGTGCCCGCAGACCTGATCCGCGCCGACGAGCGGCCGGACAAGGACTATCCGATGGTGCTGATCACCGGCCGCCAGCTCGAGCACTGGCATACCGGCGCCATGACGCGCCGCTCCGGCGTGCTCGACGCCATCGAGCCCGAGCCGGTAGCCTCGCTCCACCCGCTCGATCTCGCGCAGCTCAAGGCGCAGCCGGGCGACGTGATCACCGTAGCCTCGCGCCGCGGCAGCATCGCGCTCTACGCGCGCGCCGACGAAGGCACGCCGCGCGGCGCGGTGTTCATCCCGTTCGCCTTCCAGGAGGCGGCGGCCAACCTGCTCACCAACCCGGTGCTCGATCCCTTCGGCAAGATCCCGGAGTTCAAGTACTGCGCGGTGAAGGTGGCCAAAGGCGGCGCGCGTCCCGCCGATCCCGGCTACGGCAAGGGCCGCTCGCTCGCGCTCACCTCCGGCGCTTGACCTCAGTCAAGAGGCCGCACGCGCCCGCTCGCCTATAGTCCCGGCGGACAACTCCGGGGGAATCCGCCATGCCGTCCGACATCGAAATCGCACAGGCCGCGAAGCTGCAGCGCATCAGCAAGGTGGCGCTCGAGCGCCTGGGCATCGCCGAGGAGCACCTCGAGCCCTACGGCCACTACAAGGCGAAGGTCTCGCTGCCGTACCTCGACTCGCTGAAAGGCAAAAAGAACGGCAAGCTGATCCTGGTGACGGCGATGACGCCGACGCCGGCGGGCGAGGGCAAGACCACCACCACGGTGGGCCTCGGCGACGCGCTCAACCACATCGGCAAGAAGGCGATGATCTGCCTGCGCGAGCCCTCGCTCGGGCCGGTGTTCGGCATCAAGGGCGGCGCCGCCGGCGGCGGCTACGCGCAGGTGGTGCCGATGGAGGACATCAACCTGCATTTCACCGGCGATTTCTCGGCGATCGGCCTGGCGAACAACCTGCTCGCCGCGATGATCGACAACCACATCCACCACGGCAACGAGCTGGGCATCGACCCGCGCCGCATCCAGTGGCGCCGCGCGGTGGACATGAACGACCGCGCCCTGCGGCACATCGTGGTGTCCCTCGGCGGCACCGCCAACGGCTACCCGCGCGAGGACGGCTTCGACATCGTGGTCGCCTCGGAGGTGATGGCCATCTTCTGCCTCGCCACCTCGCACGAGGACCTGAAGAAGCGCCTCGGCAACATCGTCGTCGGCTACACGCGCGACGCAAAGCCGGTCACCGCGCGCGACCTGCAGGCGCACGGCGCGATGACCGTGCTGCTGAAGGACGCGCTCGCGCCCAACCTGGTGCAGACGCTGGAGAACAATCCGGCCTTCATTCACGGCGGGCCGTTCGCCAACATCGCGCACGGCTGCAACTCGGTGATGGCGACGCAAAGCGCGCTCAAGCTCGTCGACTACTGCGTGACCGAGGCCGGCTTCGGCGCCGACCTCGGCGCCGAGAAGTTCCTCGACATCAAGTGCCGCAAGACGGGGCTGATGCCGAACGCGGCGGTCATCGTGGCGACGATCCGCGCGCTCAAGTACCACGGCGGCGTCGACGTCAAAGAGGTGAACAAAGAGAACCTCGCCGCCCTCGAGAAAGGCCTCGTCAACCTCGAGCAGCACGTCGAGAACATCACGCAGGTCTACGGCATGCCTTGCGTGGTGTCGTTCAACCGCTTCACCTTCGACACGAGCGCGGAGATCGAGCTCGTGCAGTCGCGCATGAAGAAGTTGGGAGTGCCGTTCGTGCTGGCGACGCACTGGGGCGACGGCGGCAAGGGCGCGGCCGAGCTGGCGCGGGTCGTCGTGGAGCTGTGCGACCAGCCCTCCAAGCCGAGCTTCGTCTACGAGGACGCCGATCCTCTCTGGGAGAAGATGGAGAAGATCGTCAAGAAGGTGTACCGCGCCTCCGCGCTCACCGCGGACGCGAAAGTGCGCGCGCAGATCAAGCAGCTCCAGGACTCGGGCTACGGCCACTACCCGATCTGCATGGCGAAGACGCAATACTCCTTTTCCGCCGACGCGAGGCTGCGCGCGGCGCCGTCCAATTACACGGTGAACGTGCGCGACGTGCGCCTCGCCGCGGGCGCCGAGTTCGTGGTGCCGATTCTCGGCGACATCATGACCATGCCGGGCCTCGCCAAGGTGCCCTCGGCGACGAAGATCGACCTGGTGGACGGCAAGGTGGTGGGGCTGTTCTAGCGCGGCTTGCGCCGCAGGCGGAGGTTCAGCATCTCCACGGCCACCGAGAACGCCATCGCGAAATAGATGTAGCCCTTGGGCACGTGGAATTCCAGCCCGTCGGCCACCAGCGCCATGCCGATCATGATGAGGAAGGCGAGCGCCAGCATCTTGACGGTCGGGTGGCGCGAGACGAAGCGGCCGATGGGGCCGGCCGCCACCATCATCAGCCCGACGGAGGCGACCACGGCGGCGATCATCACGCGCACGTCGTTCACCATGCCCACCGCGGTGATGATCGAGTCGAGCGAGAACACCAGGTCGATGACGATGATCTGCCCGAGAATGGCGCCGAACGTCGCGCGCACCGCGGACGCCGGCTTGGGCGCGTCGCCGTGGTCCTCGAGCAGCTCGTGGATCTCTCCGGTCGCCTTCCACAGCAGGAACAGGCCGCCGGCGAGCAGGATCAGGTCGCGCCCGGAGATCTCGTTGCCCAGCACGGTGAATAGCGTCGCGGTAAGGCCGACGATCCACACCAGCATGAGCAGCAGGGCGATGCGCATGAACATGGCGAGCCCGAGGCCGATGCGCCGCGTGAACTCGCGCCGTTCCTGCGGCAGCCGGTCGACGAGGATCGAGATGAAGACGATGTTGTCGATGCCGAGCACCAGCTCGAGCGCGGTCAGCGTCAGGAATGCGATCCAGGCCTGCGGATCGAGCAGCAGTTCCACCCCGCAAGTGTACAATCGCCCGCCCCCCAACGGAGCAACATGGAAACCCTGAGCGGCGCCATCGTCGTCTTTCTCCTCAGCTCGGCCTTCGTCATCGCTGCGGGCGTCGGCCTCGCGCGCTTCGGCGACGACCTGGCGGAGGCCACCGGCTGGGGCAAGCTCTGGGTGGGGACGCTGCTGGTGGGCATCGCCACGTCGCTGCCCGAGGTCACGGTGAACATTTCGGCGGTGTGGCTGGAAAAGAATCCGAGCCTCGCGCTCGGCAACGTCTTCGGCGCGGACATGATCAACATTTTCGTCATCGGCGTGGTGGCGCTGATCTTCGGCGTGCCGAACCTGTTCGGCAACCACGGGCGCGACACGGAGCTGCTGATCTTCACCGGCCTTGCCCTGGTGGCTATGGCGCTCGCTTTCGGCGCCTTCGGCGACATCAAGGTGCTGGGGCCGACCAGCGTGGGCGGGCTGCTGATCGGCGCGGTCTACGTCTACGGCATGCGCCGCGTGTACCTCGCGGGCAAGGCCGGACCGGGCGAAAACGGCGGCGACGAGCCGCGGCCGAGCGCGCGCAACGCGTGGATCGGCTTCCTCGCCTCGGCCGCGGTGGTCATCGTTGCGGGGCGCTACCTCGCCTCCAGCGCCGACGCCATCGCCGAAGCCTCCGGCATCAGCGCGACCTTCATCGGCGTGCTGCTGGTGTCCATAGTCACCACGCTACCCGAGGGCTCGGTGACCGTCGCGGCGTCCTTGCGCCGCTCCTACGGCATCGCCATGGGCAACGTCTACGGCAGCTGCGCCTTCAACGTCACCATCATCTTCATCGCCGATTTCTTCCACACCCGCGGGCCGCTGCTGCGCGAGATGCAGGGCGCGCACTTCGCCGCGGCGCTGGCCGCCTTCGGCCTGATGGGCATGGGCTACCTCGTCTTCAAGGCCTGCCAATCGCGCCGTTTCGCGCCGTTTCGCGCGCTCGCGCCCTTGATTCCGTTCGTCTATGTGGGCGCGCTGTACGCCGTGTACGTGCTGGGCCAGGCGTGAGCCGCGGGGCGGATCGGCATTTTCTTGACTCTGGTCAATGTGGCGGATTTGGGGTAGAAGCCAGAATGAGTTGCGGCAGTACCACGAGTGAATGGTGCGCCGCGGCGAGAGGTACAACCGAATAGGAGGAGTTATGAAGAGCAGCGTCTGCCGCGTTCTTGCGATTGCGTTCGCCTTCTCGTGGCTGGGGGCGGCGCAGGCGTGGGAACCCACCCGCAACATCGAATTCATCATCCCCGCCGGCACGGGCGGCGGAGCCGACCAGATGGCGCGCGCCATCCAGGCCATCGTCGCCAAGCACAACCTCGCCAAGGTCGCCATCCTGCCGATCAACAAGTCGGGCGGCGCGGGCGCCGAGGGCTTTCTCGACGTCAAGGGCTCGCCAGGCGAGCCGCACAAGATCATCATCACGCTGTCCAACCTCTTCACCACGCCGCTCGCCACCAATACGCCGTTCAACTGGCGCGACCTCACGCCGGTGCAGATGCTGGCGCTCGACAACTTCGTACTGTGGGTTCAGGCCGACGCCCCGTACAAGACAGCCAAGGACTACGTCGCGGCGGCCAAGGCGGCCGGACCGGGCAAGTTCCGCATGGCCGGCACCGGCGCCAAGCAGGAGGACCAGATCATCACGGTGGCGATCGAGCAGGCGACCGGGGCGAAATTCACGTACATCCCGTTCAAGGGCGGCGGCGCGGTCGCGGTGCAGCTCGTCGGCGGCCACGTGAATTCGACCGTCAACAACCCGATCGAGGCGGTGGCGCACTGGCGCGGCGGCAAGCTGAAGCCCCTGTGCGTGTTCGAGCTCAACCGCCTGCCGTACAAGGCCAAGGTGACCAGCACCATGTCCTGGGCCGATATTCCCACCTGCAAGCAGTCGGGACTGGACATCGACTACCTGATGCTGCGCGGCATCTTCATGCCGGCGGGCGTCAAGCAGGAGCACGTCGACTACTACATCGGCCTGTTCGCGAAAGTGGCCGCGACGCCGGAGTGGAAGGACCTGATGGAGCGCGGGGCGTTCAACCAGACCAAGCTCAAGGGCGGCGAGTACGCGGCATGGGTGGCGAAGGAAGAGGCGCGCCACGTGTCGCTCATGAAGGCGGCCGGCTTCATCGCCAAGTAGGCCGCAATGGCGCAGACGGGCCCGGCACGTGCCGGGCCTTTTTTTGACCGCTAGGAGGAGGGCATGTCGCAGGAACCGGCGGAGCGCGCGGCGTTCAGCCTGCGCAGCGCGGAGATCGGCATTGCGCTCGCGTTCCTCGCGTTCGCCGCCCTGGTCATCTTCGACAGCGTGCGCCAGGGCGCGCGCTGGCTGGAGGAGGGCCCGCAGCCGGGCTACTTCCCCTTCTACCTGGGCGTGATCATCGCCGCCGCCTCCGCCGTGACGCTGGGTCGCGCGCTCATGATGCCGGCCGAGCGCAACAAGACCTTCGTGCAGGTCGGGCAGCTCAAGCTCGTGCTGAGCGTGCTGGTGCCGTCCGCGGTGTACGTGGCGCTGGTCGGCTGGATCGGCATCTACGTCTCCGCGGTTCTGTACGTGGCCCTGTTCATGCGCTGGCTGGGCAAGTACCCGTGGTGGAAGGTGGTCGCGGTGTCGGTCGGCCACAGCATCGTGCTGTTCCTGATCTTCGAGGTGTGGTTCCTGGTGCCGCTGCCCAAGGGCCCGCTCGAGCGGCTGCTGGGCGTGGGCTAGCGATGGACGAGATCCAGTCGCTGATGCACGGCTTCGGCGTCGCGCTGACGCTGAAGAACCTCGCGCTGATGTTTACCGGCGTGATCCTCGGCGTGATCATCGGCGTGCTGCCCGGCCTCGGCGGCGCGAACGGCGTCGCCATTCTCCTGCCGCTCACGTTTTCCATGGCGTCGACGCCGGAGGGCCAGACCTCGGCGATCATCCTGCTGTCCTGCATCTACTGGGGCGCGTTGTTCGGCGGCGCGATCACCAGCATCCTCTTCAACATCCCCGGCGAGCCCTGGTCGGTGGCGACCACCTTCGACGGCTACCCGCTCGCGCAGCAGGGCCGCGCCGGCACCGCGCTCACCGCGGCGTTCACCTCGTCCTTCATCGGCGCGCTGGTGGCGGTGATCCTGCTCACGTTCCTCGCTCCGGTGATCGCCGATTTCGCGCTGGCGTTCGGGCCTCCCGAGTTCTTCGGCGTGTACCTGCTCACCTTCTGCGCCTTCGTCGGCATGAGCAAGGAGCCGCCCTCCAAGACCCTCGCCGCGATGATGACCGGATTCGCGCTCGCCGCCGTCGGCACCGACCCGGTGACGGGGACGCTGCGGCTTACCTACGGCTTCACCAAGCTGCTCACCGGCTTCGACTTCCTGGTGGCGGTCATCGGCCTGTTCGGCATCGGCGAGATCTTCCTCACGCTGGAGGAGGGCCTGGAGTTCAGGGGCACGCGCGCCAAGCTCAACCTGCGCGTGGTGCTGGACACCTGGAAGGAGCTGCCGCGCTACTGGCTGACCTCGATCCGCTCCTCGGCGGTGGGCTGCTTCATGGGCATCGTGCCGGGCGGCGCGACGCCGGCGTCGTTCATGAGCTACGGCGTGGCGCGGCGCTTTTCGAAGGACGGCGACAAGTTCGGCACCGGGCAGGTCGAAGGCGTGGTGGCGCCGGAGACCGCGGCCCACGCCGCCGGCACCTCGGCGCTGCTGCCCATGCTCACGCTCGGCGTGCCGGGATCGCCCACCGCCGCGGTGCTGCTGGGCGGGCTGCTGATCTGGGGCCTGCAGCCGGGGCCGCTGCTGTTCATCGAGCAGAAGGACTTCGTCTGGGGCCTGATCGCCTCGATGTACCTCGGCAACATCGCGGGCCTCATCGTGGTGCTGACCTGCGTGCCGTTGTTCGCCGCCATCCTCAGGATCCCGTTCTCGGTGATCGCCCCCATCATCATCGTCATCTGCTCGGTCGGCGGCTACACGGTGCACAACGCGCAGTTCGACGTATGGATGGTGGTGGTGTTCGGCGTGTTCGGCTACTTCTTCAGGAAGCTGCAGTACCCGCTCGCGCCGATGGTGCTGGCGATCGTGCTGGGGGACAACGCCGAAGCCGCGTTCCGCCAGGCGATGCTGTTCTCGCGCGGCGAGATGATCATCTTCTTCGAGACGCCGCTGGTCGCATCGATCACGAGCCTGGCGTTCTTCCTGCTGTTCTGGCCGCTGATCGCGCTCGCGATCCGCAAGCTGCGCGGCGGCTAGGGCTTGCCGAGCTTCTGCCGCAGGCGCGACAGCGTCTCCGGCGTCAGATTCAGATAAGCGGCGAGCTCCTTCTTCGGGATGCGCCCCGAGAGCTCGGGGTGCTTTCTCTGGAAGCGCGCGAGGCGCCCGGGCGCATCGAGCAGGTGCAGCGTGATGGTGTGCGCCATCACCTCGCTCATCAGCTTCATCACCTCGTGCTCGAAGCGCAGCATGAGGTCGTTGTGACGCTCCAGGAAATCGACCCACTGCGGCATCTGCAGCTCAGCGGTGCGCACCTTGGTGACGGCGACGATGGAGTAGGGGATGGGCGTGCGCAGGCGCCAGGCGGCGTAGGACGTGTCCATCTCGGTCTCGGCGGCGAAGCGCAGGATCATCTCGCGGCCTTCGGGGTTCGAGACCACGCGCTTCAGCATCCCTTCGAGGATGAAGATCTGCTCCATCTCCTCGTCGCCCTGGCGCACCACCGGGTCGCCCTTGCGGTAATCGGCGACCGCGAGCAGCGGCTCGAGTTCGCCCCACTGCGCCGCGGTCAAGCCCTGCAGCAGCTGGTTCTGGCGCAGCTGCAGGCGGATGCTGTTGCGCTGCGGGTGGCTCGGGAAGGCGGTCATCGGAGCCGGGATTTTAGACCCTTGACCTGAGTCAAGGCCCCGTGCGGGGGGCGGTTCTTACCATACCGTTTCCCTCGAGGAGGCCATCATGGGCACCGTCGAACCGCAAGTCGCCGCCGATGCACAAGCCGCCGTGACCGACGGCTTTCACCTGGTCATCGATGCCCTCAAGCTCAACGGCATCGACATGATCTTCGGCCTGCCCGGCATCCCGATCACCGACTTCACCCGCATGGCACAGGCCGCAGGCCTGCGGGTGATTTCATTCCGCCATGAGCAGAGCGCCGGCTACGCCGCGGCCATCGCCGGCTTCTTGACGCAAAAGCCCGGCATCTGCCTGACGGTGTCCGCCCCCGGCTTCCTCAACGGCCTGACGGCGCTCGCCAACGCCACCACCAATTGCTTCCCGATGATCCTCATCAGCGGCTCGAGCGAGCGCGAGATCGTCGACCTGCAGCAGGGTGACTACGAGGAGATGGACCAGCTGGCCATCGCCAAGCCGCTGTGCAAGGCCGCCTTCCGCGTGCTGCACGCCGAGGACATCGGTGTGGGCATCGCGCGCGCCATTCGCGCCGCCGTTTCCGGCCGCCCGGGCGGCGTCTACCTCGACCTGCCGGGGAAGATCTTCGCCCAGACCTTGGACGCGGCAGCCGGGAAGAATTCCTTGATCAAGGTGGTCGATCCGGCGCCGAAGCAGATCCCCGCGCCGGACGCCGTCAAGCGCGCCGTCGACCTGCTCAAGGGCGCGAGGAAGCCGCTGATCATTCTGGGCAAAGGCGCGGCCTATGCCCAGGCGGATGCGGACATTCGCGCCCTGGTCGAGAAGACCGGAATCCCCTACCTGCCCATGGCCATGGCCAAGGGCCTGCTGCCCGACACGCACGAGCAGTCCGCCGCTGCCGCCCGCTCCTACGTGCTGCCCGAGGCTGACGTAGTGATGCTGGTCGGCGCCCGCCTGAACTGGCTGCTGTCGCACGGCAAGGGCAAGACGTGGGGCGGAAAGGACCACAAGGCGTGGGGCGGCCAGAAGTTCATCCAGATCGACATCTCGCCGCAGGAGGCGGACAGCAACGTCCGCATCGACGCCCCGCTGGTCGGCGACATCGGTTCCTGCGTGTCGTTGCTCCTCGCCGGCATCGGCTCCGACTGGGCCAAGCCGCCGGCTGAGTGGCTGCGCGCCATCGGCGAGCGCAAGAACAAGAACCTGACCAAGATGGCCGAGACCCTGGCCAAGGATCCGACGCCGATGAATTTTCACAGCGCGCTGAACGTGGTGCGCGACATCATCAAGGCCAACCCGGACGCCATCCTGGTCAACGAAGGCGCCAACACACTCGACTTCACCCGCAGCATCGTCGACATGTACAAGCCGCGCAAGCGCCTGGACGTCGGCACCTGGGGCGTGATGGGCATCGGCATGGGCTTTTCCGTCGCGGCCGCCGTGGTCAGCGGCGAGCAGGTGATCGCGATCGAAGGCGACAGCGCCTTCGGCTTTTCCGGCATGGAGGTCGAGACCGTCTGCCGCTACAAGCTGCCGGTCTGCGTGGTGGTCTTCAACAACAACGGCGTCTACGGCGGCACGGACGTCAATCCGGCCGGCGGCCCCGATGTGGCGCCCACCGCGTTCGTCAAGGGCGCACGCTATGACAAGCTGATCGAGGCCTTCGGCGGCGTGGGGGCGCACGCCACGACCCCGGCCGAGTTGCGCAAGGCCATGGAGGAAGCCATCCGCGCGCGCAGGCCCACGCTCATCAATGCCGTGATCGATGAAACCGCCGGCACCGAAAGCGGTCGCATCACGAGCCTGAATCCGAGCGCGAAAAAGAAATAGGTCAAACATGGAAGCACTCAAGGGAGTACGCATCCTCGACATGTCGCACGTGCAGGCGGGACCGACCGCCTCGCAGCTCATGGCCTGGATGGGCGCCGACGTCATCAAGTTCGAGAACCCCGCCGGCGACGCGACGCGCGGACAGCTGCGCGACGTGCCAAACGCCGACAGCCTGTACTTCACGATGCTCAACTGCAACAAGCGCTCGATCACGGTCAACATGAAGAGCGCCGAGGGCAAGCAGGTGTTCGTCGACCTGCTGAAGAAGTCCGACATCATCATGGAGAACTTCGGTCCCGGCGTGCTCGACCGCCTCGGCTTCACCTGGGAGAAGATCCACGAGCTCAACCCGAGGATCGTGATGGGCTCGATCAAGGGCTTCGGCTCGAGCGGGCCGTACGCCGACTTCAAGGCCTACGAGAACGTGGCGCAGGCGATGGGCGGCGCGATGAGCACGACCGGGGTGCCCGACGGGCCGCCGTTCGTCACCGGCGCGCAGATCGGCGATTCCGGCACCGGCCTGCACCTGGTGATCGGGCTGCTCGCCGCGCTGCGACAGCGTGAGCGCACCGGCGAGGGCCAGTACGTCGAGGTGGCGATGATGGACGGGATCATGAACCTGTGCCGCGTCAAGTTCCGCGACCACCAGCGCCTGACGCGGGGCCCTTTGTCCGAATTTTCCGTAAAGACTATTCAAGGGATGGGCGATGTCCCCCGCGGCGGCAACGATTCGGGCGGCGGCCAGCTCGGCAACGCCATCCACTGCAAGCCGCACGGGCCGAACGACTGGCTGTACGTGGTCGTTCAGGAGGCGGTGTGGGAGGCTCTGGCGAATCGCATCGGCGGCGAGGCCCTGGTGAAAGACCCCAGGTTCGCGAAAATCGCCGACCGCAGAAAGAACCAGAACGAGATGTGGAAGATCATCACCGAGTTCGCCAAGGACTACACCAAGCGCGAGTTCATGGCGATCCTGAATCCCCTGGATGTTCCCTGCGGCCCCGTCATGGGCACCGAGGACCTCACCCACGACGAGCATGTGCGCGGGCGCGGCATGTGGGTGGAGCTCGACCATCCGCAGCGCGGCAAGTGGTGGAACGTCGGCATGCCGATCAAGCTCTCGGACTCGCCGGCGAGGATCGAGCGCTCGCCGCTGCTCGGCGAGCACACCGACGAAGTGCTGAAGGAGGTGCTCGGCTACGACGAGGCGAAGATCAATTCGCTGAGGAGCGCCGGCGCCTTCTCCGTGCCGCCGAAAAAGGCCGCATGAAGATCGCCATCGTCGGGCAGCAGGATTTCGGCAAGGCCGTGCTCGAGGCGTTCCTCGCGCGCGGCGACCAGGTGGCGGCGGTGTTCTGCGCGCCGGAGAAAGAGGGCGCGCGGCCCGATGCGCTGCGCGCCGCGGCGCAGGAGAAGGGCCTCAAGCTGCACCAGTTCAAGTCGCTGCGCGCGCCCGAAGCGGTCACGGCGCTGCAGGCGGCCGGCGCGGACATCGGCGTGATGGCCTTCGTGCTGCAGTTCGCGCCGCAGGAGTTCGTAAACACACCCAAGTGCGGCACGCTCCAGTACCACCCGTCGCTGCTGCCGAAATACCGCGGGCCGTCGTCGATCAACTGGCCGATCAGCCGCGGCGACAGGGAGACCGGACTCAGCATCTTCCGGCCGACCGACGGGCTCGACGAGGGCGCCGTGATCCTGCAAAAGCGCACGCCGGTCGCGGAGAACGACACGCTCGGCAACGTCTACTTCGAGCGCCTGTTCCCGATGGGCGTGCAGGCGCTGCTGGAGGCGGCGGACCTGGTGGTCGCCGGCAAGCACCGGGAGAGCGCGCAGGACGAGTCGCAGGCCTCCTACGAGGGCTGGTTCCGCGAGGCCGAGGCGAAGATCCATTGGGCGAATCATGTGGATGCGATCCACAACCTGATCCGGGCGGGCGACCCGGCGCCGGGCGCCTGGACGACGCTCGCCGGCGCCAAGCTGCAGCTGTTCGACAGCCGCAAGGAAATCGTGCGCACGTTCGGCGCCGTCAAGGGCAAGATCGGCGAAGTGCTCGGTGTGGAAGCCGGGCGGCTGGTCATCGCCGCCCAGGGCGGGCGCATCCACGCCGGCAAGGCAAAGCTGGGCGACGGCAAGAAGATCGCCGCCGCGGAACTGGTTTCCAGCGGCTCCCTCAAGGCAGGGCAGATCCTCGCTTCCTGAGCCGTAAACATTTGACGCAGCTTAGTTTTGACTGCAAAAATGCGGTCCAGACGGCTGTTTCAAGGGGAGTTGTCGGAGGCTAGGCCGCCTCGACTCGACAACCGACAATCGGGGAGAGGCCTGGCATGAGATCCGCATTCTGGAAGAGCGACTGGTTCCTCGGCCTCGTCGTCGTGGTCCTCATGTTGTTCGCCGGCGGCGGCGACCTGATGCAGAGCCTGGAGCGCAAGGCCTACGACATCGGCGTGCAGAGCTCGTCGCGCTCGCCCTCGGACCGGATCGCGGTGATCGCCATCGACGACACGTCGATCGCCAACATCGGGCGCTGGCCGTGGTCGCGCGAGGTGCACGCGCGCATGACCGACCTGCTGGCCGGCGCCAAGGCCAAGGTGGTCGCCAACACCCTGTTCCTGTTCGAGCCGCAGATCGATCCCGGCTACCAGTACATCACGCAACTGCTCGAGCTCGCCGCGCGCGCCGACCCGGCGGCGCCGCGGTCCCCGGTGCAGGGCGAGATGCTCGCGCTGCTGCGCGCGGCGGAGGCCGCGCTCAACACCGACCGGCGCCTCGCGGAAAGCTACGCGCGCGCGGGCAACGTGCTGCTGCCCATGCTCTTCACCATCGACATCCCGCGCGGCAAGCCCGACCGGCCGCTGCCGGAGTTCGTCGCGAAGAACGCGATCCCCGCCGGCGAGCCCGATCTCGGCGCGCTGCCGGCCTCCGAAGTGTATTTCCCGCTCGAGAGCCTCGGGCGCGCAGCCGCCGCGCTCGGGCACCTCAACGCCAATCCCGACGTCGACGGCGGTATCCGCACCGAGCCGCTGGTGCTACGCTACTTCGAGCAGCATTTCCCGTCGCTGTCGCTGATGATCGCGGCGCAAAGCCTCAACCTCGCGCCGTCCGACATCAGGATCCGCGCCCACGAGGGCGTGACGCTGGGGCGCCTCAGCATCGGCACCGATCCGGCGCTGCAGATGTACACCTATTTCTACAAGAACGTCGACGGGCGGCCCGCGTTCCAGGTGGATTCCTTCTACGACGTGATCACCGGCAAGATCCCGGCCGCCAAGTACGCCGACAAGATCGTGCTCATCGGCGCCACCGCGGCGGGCGTGGGCACCACCTCCGTGACGCCGGTGTCGCCGGCCATGGCGCCGGTGCTGACGCTGGCGCATTCGGTGTCCTCGATCCTGCAGGAGCATTTCTTCGTCGCGCCGGCCTGGACGTACCTGGCGCAGTGGGGCGTGTTCCTCGCCGTCGCGCTGTACCTGATCGTGATGCTGCCGCGCCTCAAGGCGGCGCCGGCGGCGCTCGTCACGGCCGTGATCCTCGCCGTGCTGATCGGCGTGCATTTCGCCCTCATGACGACGCAGAACACCTGGATGCAGCTCATGGTGCCGGCGACGCTGCTGCTCGTGGGCCACGTCGCGCTCGCGACCAAGCGCTTCATCGTTACCGAGGCCGCGAAGCTGAAGTCGGACGAGTCCTCCGCGGAATCCAACCGCATGCTCGGCATCGCCTACCAGGCGCAGGGGCAGCTCGACCTGGCGTGGGACAAGTTCCGCCAGGTGCCGATGTCGGCGGCGGTGATGGACAACCTGTACAACCTGGCGCTCGACTTCGAGAGGAAGCGCCAGTTCAACAAGGCGGAAGCCGTGTTCCGCCACATGCACGAGTACAACCCGAAGTTCAAGGACCTCGAGCAGCGGCTGTCGCGCGCCAAGCAGCTGTCGGAGACCGTGATCCTCGGCGCCGGCTCGAGCCATCCCGGCGGGTCGCTCAACCTCGCCGCCGGCGAGAAGCCGAAGTTCGGCCGGTTCGAAGTGCAGAAGGAGCTTGGCAAGGGCGCCATGGGGGTGGTGTACCTGGGCAAGGATCCGAAGATCGGCCGCGAAGTCGCGATCAAGACGATGGCGCTGGCGCAGGAGTTCGAAGCGGAGGAGCTCGCCGAGGTGAAGGAACGGTTCTTTCGCGAGGCGGAGACCGCCGGGCGGCTTTCGCACCCGAACATCGTCACCATCTACGACACCGGCGAGGAGCACGATTTCTGCTACATCGCCATGGAGCTGCTGAAGGGCGGCGACCTGGCGCCGTTCGTGAAGGCGGGCAACCTCCTGCCGGCGGACAAGGCGATCTCGGTGGTGGCGCGCGCCGCCGACGCGCTCGGCTACGCGCACAAGCAGGGCGTCGTGCACCGCGACGTGAAGCCCGCCAACATGATGTATCACGCCGATACCGACACGCTGAAGCTGACCGATTTCGGCATCGCGCGCCTCACCGATTCCTCGAAGACCAAGACCGGGATGGTGCTGGGCACGCCGTCGTACATGTCCCCCGAGCAGCTCGCCGGCAAGAAGATCGAGGGCCGCTCCGACCTGTTCTCGCTGGCGGTGAGCCTGTACCAGCTGCTCTGCGGCAGGCTGCCGTTCGAGGGCGAATCGATGGCGCAGCTCATGTTCAAGATCGCGAGCGAGCCGCCCACCGGCATCCTGACGGTCAATCCGCGCGTGCCGCCAGGCCTGGTGGCGTTCCTCGACAAGGCGCTCGCCAAGAACCCCGACCAGCGCTTCCAGAGCGGCGAGGCGTTCGCCGCGGCGCTGCGCGCGGCGGCGGCGGGCGGCGGCGCCGCGCCGGCCGGCAGGCCACCGACAAGCGTGGACATCGAGCTCTGAGCCCATGGATCTGAGCCAGGTCCTCGAGATCGCGTCGTGCACCGACCCGGGCATGGTGCGCTCGCACAACGAGGACTCGATCGCCTCCGACCCGGCGAGCGGCCTGGTCGTGCTCGCCGACGGCATGGGCGGCTACAACGCCGGCGAAGTGGCGAGCGGCATGGCGACCACGGTGATCACCACGGAGATCCAGCAGCTGCTCGCCAAGGTGAAGCCCTACGACATCGACCCGGAATCGAACAAGATCATCGCCGGGCAGCTGGTGCGCGAGCAGGTGATGAAGGCCAACGCCTCGATCTACCATGCGGCGCAGAGCCAGCCGCAGTACGCGGGCATGGGCACGACGCTCGTCGTGTGCCTGTTCTACGACAACAAGGCGCTGGTGGCGCATCTCGGCGACTCGCGCCTGTACCGCATGCGCGACGGCACCCTCAAGCAGATCACGCGCGACCATTCGCTCCTGCAGGAGCAGATCGACTCGGGCCTGATCACCGCGGAGCAGGCGAAGCACGCGCAGCACAAGAACCTGGTCACCAAGGCGCTCGGCATCGACCCGACGGTGGAGCCCGAGATCCGCGAGTACGAGACGCGCCCGGGCGACATCTACCTGCTGTGCTCGGACGGGCTGTGCGACATGGTGAATGACGACGACATCAGCATGACGCTGGAGGCGCTCGGCGCGAACCTGAAACTCGCCGCGCAGCAGCTGGTGCAGATGGCCAACGACAACGGCGGCAAAGACAACGTTTCGGTTATACTCGTGCGCGTCCAGCGGGAGTACCCCGCCGCCCGCGGCGTGGTGGGGAAGTTTCTAGGATGGTTAAAATAGGCTCCAGGGGTCGGCTATGGCGAAACTGATACTCAGCATGGACGGGCTGGTGCTCAAGGAGATCCCCTTGAGCAAGGAGCGCACCACCATCGGCCGCAAGCCGCACAACGACATCCAGATCGACAACCTCGCGGTGAGCGGCGAGCACGCGGTGATCGTCACCATCCTGAACGACTGCTTTCTCGAGGACCTGGGCAGCACCAACGGCACGCTGGTCAACGGCAATCCGGTCAAGAAGCACTTCCTGCAGAACAACGACGTCGTCGAGCTGGGCAAGTACCGGCTGAAATTCGTGGGCGAGGCGCCGGTGCCGGCGGCCACCGCGGAGAAGGCGGATTTCGAGAAGACCATGGTGCTGCGCCCGTCGGCGATGAAGGCGCAGGCCGAGCAGGCGAGGGCCATGGGCGCGGGCGGCGCCGAAGCCGCGCGCGCGGCGGCGGCACGGCAGGTCGCGGCGAGCGCCGCTTCCGCAGCCACTGTGGAGAGGGAGGCCAAGCCCGCGCCGGCGCCGATTTCGGCGACGGCGACGACACCGACCCCGATTCCGGCGCAGGCACCGGCCCCGGCGCCGGCGGCCCCTCCCGCGGCGAAGAGCCCCCACCCGCTCGGCGCGATCCAGATCCTGTCGGGCGGCAATGCCGGCAAGGAGCTCGAGCTGGCCAAGCCGCTCACCACGCTCGGCAAGCCCGGCGTGCAGGTGGCGGTGCTGACGCGCCGCCCGCAGGGCTACTTCATCACGCACGTCGAGGGCGCGAACCCGCCGGTGGTGAACGGCCAGGCGATCGGCACCGCGCCGCATGCGCTCAAGGATCACGACGTCGTCGAGCTGGCGGGCGTCAAGATGGAGTTCTTCCTGAAGGGATGAGCCGCGGCGCGGCACCGCGCCCCGCACGCGGCTGCGCCGGCCCGACGGAGCGCGCATGAAGCAGAACATCGTCCGCATCGTCCTCGGGCTCGTCATCACCCTGTTCTTCATCGGCCATGCGGCACGCTATTACGAGGTGCCGATCATCACGCAGCTCGACAACATCGTCTACGACGCGCGCCTGCAGCTGACCATGCCGCGCGGCGTGGACGAGCGCATCGTCATCCTCGACATCGACGAGAAGAGCCTGCAGGAGGTGGCGCGCTGGCCCTGGCCGCGCGACGTCATGGCGGACCTGATCGAGAAGCTGTTCGGCAAGTACGAAGTCGCCATCGTCGCCTTCGACGTGGTGTTCGCCGAGGCCGACTATTCGTCCGGCATCCGCGTGCTGGATCAGCTGGCGCAGGGCACGCTCAAGGACGTGCCCGATTTCCTGCAGTCGTACCGCGGGCTGCGCTCGAGCCTGGACAATGACGGCCGCTTCGCGCAGGCGATCAAGGGCAAGCCGGTGGTGCTGGGCTACTACCTGAACAGCGACAAGGACGCCAAGCGCATCGCGGCGATCCCGGACCCGGTGCTGCCCAAGGGCACCTTCCAGGGGCGCAACATCCCGTTCACCAGCTGGGTCGGCTACGGCGGCAACCTGCCGCAGTTCCTGGGGAACGCCGCCAGCGCCGGGCACTTCAACCCGATCACCGATCCCGATGGCGTGGTGCGGCGCGTGCCGATGATCGCGGAACTGGACGGGGCGTACTACGAAGCGCTGTCGCTCGCCGTCGTGCGCACGATCCTCGGCTTCCCGAAGGTCGAGCCCGGCTACGCGCCGGACCGGTTCCTGCAGCGCGGCTATACCGGGCTCGAGTGGCTGCAGGTCGGGCCGCTCGCGATCCCGGTGGACGAGACCGCGAGCGCGCTGATCCCGTATCGCGGGCACAAGTTCAGCTTCGCCTACGTGTCGCTGGCGGACGTGCTCGCCGGGCGCGTGCCGCTCGAGCGGCTCAAGGGCAAGATCGCGCTGGTGGGCACGACCGCGCCGGGCCTGCTCGACCTGCGTTCCACGCCCGTGGACAACGTCTTTCCCGGGGTCGAGGTGCACGCCAACCTGATCGCGGGCATGCTCGACAAGAACATCAAGCTGAAGCCCCCTTACATGCTCGGCGCGGAGGTGGTGCTGCTGCTGGTCGGCGGCGTGACGCTCGCCCTGCTGATCCCGATGCTGGCGCCGTTGTGGGCGACGCTGGCGACGCTGGCCGGGATGCTGATCATCACCGGCCTCAACGTGGCGATCTGGACCGAGGCCGACATGGTGCTGCCGCTCGCCGCCTCCCTGCTGATGACGCTCTCGCTGTACATCGTCAACATGGCCTACGGCTACTTCGTGGAGGCGCGCTCCAAGCGCCAGTTCACGGAGCTGTTCGGCCAGTACGTGCCGCCCGAGCTGGTCGACCGCATGGCGCGCGACCCGCAGAAGTACAACATGGAGCCGCGCGCCGCGGAGCTCACGATCCTGTTCTCGGACGTGCGCGGCTTCACCAGCATTTCCGAGGCGCTCAAGCCCGAGGAGCTGCGCGAGTACATCAACGCGTACCTCACGGACATGAGCGGCATCATCCGCGGCCGGCACCGCGGCACGCTCGACAAGTACATCGGCGACGCCATCATGGCGTTCTGGGGCGCGCCGGTCGACGACGCGCAGCACGCGAGGAACGGCGTGCTCGCGGCGCTCGACATGCAGAAGGAGCGCCGCATCCTGAACGAGAAATTCGCCGCGCGCGGCTGGCCGACGCTCAAGATCGGCGTCGGCGTGAACAGCGGCAACGTGCGCGTGGGCGACATGGGCTCGCAGGTGCGGCGCGCCTACACCGTGATGGGCGATCCGGTGAACGTCGCCTCGCGGCTGGAGGGGCGCACCAAGAGCTACGGCGTCGACATTCTCGTCGGGGAGACGACGCGCAGCCAGGTCAAGGATGTCGTGTTCCGCGAAGTCGACCGTATCAAGGTCAAGGGCAAGGACGAGGCGGTCACGATCTACGAGCCGCTCGGGCCGGAGGGCGAGGTCGACCGCAAGGTGCTGGACGAATTAAAACTCTGGAACCAAGCCCTGCGCGCCTACCGGGCGCAGCAATGGGATCAGGTCGAAGTGGGCCTGCTCAACCTGCAACGGATGAATCCCGAGTGCGGCCTGTACCAGGTGTATGCGGAAAAAGTGGCGGCGAAGCGCCGTGACCCCCCGCCACCCGACTGGGACGGCGTCTCGGTGTTCGACGAGAAGTAGGGCGTGCCATGAGGCTCAAGGTCCTCGGCTGCTCCGGCGGCATCGGCGGGCGCCACATGCGCACCACCTCCTTCCTGGTCGACGGCGACGTGCTGCTCGACGCGGGCACCGGCGTGGGCGACCTGTCGCTGGCGGAGCTCTCGCTCGTCGATCACATCTTCGTCACGCATTCGCATCTCGACCACGTGTCCTCGATCGCCTTCATCGCCGACACCGTGGGCGGCATGCGCTCCAAGCCGATCCTGGTGCACGCGCTGCCCGCGACCATCGCCATCCTGAAGAATCACATCTTCAACTGGGAAATCTGGCCGGATTTCTCGCAGATCCCCTCGCCCGAGACGCCGTTCATGCGCTACGAGGCGATCGCGCTGGGCAAGACCGTGACCCTCGCGGGCCGTGCCTTCACGCCGCTGCCGGCGATCCACACCGTGCCGGCGGTCGGCTACCAGCTCGACAGCGGCGCCGGCAGCCTCGTCTTCACCGGCGATACCGGACCGAACGACGCGCTGTGGGAAATCGTGAACGGCATCGGCAATCTGAAGTACCTGATCATCGAAACCGCCTTCGCCAACAAGGAGCGCCACCTGGCCGAGCTCTCCAGGCACCTGTGCCCGTCGATGCTCGCCGAGGAATTGGTGAAGTTCGAGCGCGACGCCGAGGTGTACATCACCCACCTCAAGCCCGGCGAGACCGAGCTCACCATGCAGGAGATCGAGGAGTCGTCGGGGCGGCTGCAGCCGCGCATGCTGCAGAACAACCAGATTTTCGAATTTTGACCCGGGCCGAATGCCCGGTGTTGTGGAAAACCGCCTAAAAATCAGGGCGCTGGCGGTTGAATGTTTGCTGCGCGGGCGATAGCATAGCCCGCAAGCTCGAATTGAGAGGTCCACGATGAGCGCCGTTCTCAGCCCACACGCCGCGCCGCAGGCGGACGTCAGCGTCCGCCTCGCGTTCCAGAAGCAGCTGCAGGCGGTCACCAACAAGATCCACGCCACGAGCAACATCGACGAGATCATGCTCGAGGTGAGCGCGGACATCTGCGCGCTGTTCAACGCCGACCGCCTCACCATCTACTCGATCAGCGAGGACAAGCAAGCCATCGTCTCCAAGGTCAAGACCGGCCTCAATTCGTTCAAGGACCTGAAGCTGCCGATCGCCGAGCACTCGATCGCCGGCTACGTCGCGCTCGCCAAGAAGACGGTCAACTTGAGGGACGTCTACGACGACGCCGAGCTGAAATCGCTCAATCCGAACCTGCGCTTCCTGCAGGAAGTCGACAAGCGCACGGGCTACCGCACCAAGCAGATGCTGGTGGCGCCGATCGTCGACGGCCAGAGCCAGGAGCTGATCGGCGTCATCCAGATCATCAACAACAAGGCCGGGGTGCCTTTCGGCCCCCTCACCGAGGACGGCGTCGGCGAGCTGTCGCAGACCCTGGCGATCGCCTTCCGCCAGCGCCAGAAGCCGCAGCTCGTCAAGACCAAGTACGACTACCTGATCTCGGACGCGGTGCTGTCGGCGGGCGAGTTCGAGCTCGCCTCGCGCCAGGCGCGCAAGAAGGCGGTGGACATCGAGGCGGTGCTCACGGAGGAGTTCCAGGTCAAGATCCCGGCCATTGGCGCCGCTTTGTCCAAGTTCTTCGGCGTGCCCTACGAGGCCTACAAGCAGGACCGCGTCAAGCCGATGGAGCTGCTGAAGAACCTGAAGCGCGAGTATGTCGATCAGAACCAGTGGCTGCCGATCGACGATACGAAAGCGGGGCTGGTCGTGCTGTGCCTGGATCCCGAGCGCATCCGCAGCTCGCGCATCGCCTCCAACGTGTTTCCGAAAGCGAAAATCGTGTACCGCGTCACGACGCAAAAGGAATTCAAGGACACGATCAATCAGTTCTACGGTGCGGAATCCCTCGACAGCGGCGACATCGGCGACATGCTGCAGAGCCTGGACGACGAGGCCGACGGCACGGTCGAAGGGATGACGTCGGACGAGGCCTCCGCGGCGGCCGACAACGAACTGGTCAAGCTGGTCAACAAGGTGATCATCGACGCCTACAACCAGGGGGCCTCGGACATCCACATCGAGCCTTACCCCGGCAAGGTGAAGACCGAGATCCGTTTCCGCAAGGACGGGGATCTGGAGCCGTACATCGAGGTGCCGGCCAGCTACCGCTCGGCGATCGCGGCGCGCATCAAGATCATGTGCGACCTGGACATTTCCGAGAAGCGGCGGCCGCAGGACGGCAAGATCAAGTTCAGGAGATTCGGGCCGCTCGACATCGAGCTGCGCGTGGCGACCATCCCCACCGCGGGCGGGGTCGAGGACATCGTCATGCGGATTCTCGCCGCCGGCGAGCCCATGTCGCTGGACAAGATGGGCTTCACCAAGCAGAACGAGGACAAGCTGAAGGACACGGTGAGCAAGCCCTATGGCCTCTTCTTCGTCTGCGGCCCCACGGGCTCGGGCAAGACGACGACGCTGCACTCGGTGCTCAAGTTCTTGAATACGCCCGAAACCAAGATCTGGACGGCGGAGGACCCCGTCGAGATCACGCAGAAGGGCCTGCGCCAGGTGCAGGTCAACAAGAAGGCGGGGCTGGACTTCGCCGTGGTGATGAGGTCGTTCTTGCGCGCCGACCCGGACATCATCATGGTCGGCGAGATGCGCGACAAGGAGACCACCTCGACCGGGATCGAGGCCTCGCTCACCGGCCACCTGGTGTTCGCCACGCTGCACACCAACTCCGCGCCGGAGTCGATCACGCGGCTGCTCGACATGGGCATGGACCCCTTCAACTTCTCCGACGCGCTGCTCGGCGTCCTGGCGCAGCGCCTCGCCCGGCGCATGTGCAGCTGCAAGCAGCCCTACACGCCGGAACCGGCGGAGCTCACGGCGTTCCTGCGCGAGTACTGCGACGAGCTGCAGAGCACGCCGCGCTTCAAGGCGGACCCCAAGGGCTCCATGGAGGCGGTCTACAAGGACTGGGTGCGGCACTACGGCAACGATAAGGGCCAGCTCACCTTCTACAAGCCGGTGGGCTGCGACAAGTGCGGCGGCGGCGGCTTCAAGGGGCGCTGCGGCCTGCACGAGCTGCTCATCGCTTCCGACCGGCTGAAAAAGGCGATCCAGGAGCACGCGCGCGTCGCCGAGATTCTGGCGATCAGCCTGGAGGAGGGTATGCGCACGCTGAAGCAGGACGGCATGGAGAAATGCCTGTTGGGGGTCACGCATATCAAGGAAGTGCGCTCGGTCTGCATCAAGTGAGGCGGCGCCGCCCGGCGAGCGCATGAGCCGCACCCTCGACACCACGCAGGCGCTCGGCTTCTCGGCCGAAGGGCGCACGGCTGCCGACGACCTCGTGCAGCGGCTCGAGCAGCTGCACGCCATCGGCGCGTCGCTCTCTGCGGAGCGCGACATCCACCGGCTGCTCGAGGCCATTCTCACCGCATCGAAGTCGATCACGCGCGCCGACGGCGGCACGCTCTACCGCCTCACCGAGGACGGCACGCTGCGCTTCGAGATCGTGCGCACCAGCAGCCTGAAGCTCTACCTCGGCGGCACCACCGGCGAACCCATCCCGTTCTACCCCATCCACCTCACGGGCAAGGACGGCAAGCCGAACCACAGCATGGTGGCCGCGTACGCGGCGCTCACCGGCAAGACGGTGAACATCGCGGATGCCTACACCGCCGACGGCTTCGACTTCACCGGCACGCGCAATTTCGACAAGAAGACCGGCTACCGCTCGAAGTCCTTCCTCACCGTGCCGATGGCGAACCACGAGCACGAGATCATCGGCGTGCTGCAGCTGATCAATGCGCAGGACCCGAAAACGGGCGACATCGTGCCGTTCTCCCCTGCGGACCAGCGGCTGGCCGAATCGCTCGCCTCGCAGGCGGCGATCGCGCTCACCAATCGCATGCTCATCAATCAGCTCGAGCAGCTGTTCGAGTCCTTCATCGCGCTCATCAACACGGCGATCGACGAAAAGTCGCCCTATACCGGGGGTCACTGCCAGCGCGTGCCGGCGCTCACCATGATGCTGGCGGAGGCCGTCAACGAGACGACCGACGGCCCGCTGCGCGATTTCCAGATGACGGACAAGGACCGCTACGAGCTCAAGATCGCCGGGCTGCTGCACGACTGCGGCAAGGTGACCACGCCGGTGCACGTGGTGGACAAGGCCACCAAGCTCGAAGGCATCTACGACCGCATCCACCTGCTCGACACGCGCTGCGAGATCCTGAAGCGCGACGCCGAGATCGCGATGCTGAAGGACGGCACGCCCGAGGCGCGCATGCGCCATCGCGAGCGGCTGCGCCAGATCGAGGAGGACCGCATGTTCCTGCGCGCCGCCAACATCGGCGGCGAGCGCATGCGCGACGAGGACGTGGAGCGCATCCGGCGCATCGCCGAATACCGCTGGACCGACGTCTCCGGGCACGAGGCCAAGTTCCTCAGCGACGACGAGCTGAAGAACCTGACCATCCGCGCGGGCACGCTGACGGCCGAGGAGCGGCAGGTCATCAACCACCACATCGTCGCCACCATCAAGATGCTGGAGGCGCTGCCCTGGCCGCGGCACCTGAAGAACGTGCCCGAATACGCGGGCGGCCATCACGAGCGCATGGATGGCAAGGGCTATCCCAGGGGCCTGACGCGCGAGCAGATGTCGTGGCAGGCGCGCGTCATGGGCATCGCCGACATCTTCGAGGCGCTCACCGCCAAGGACCGGCCGTACAAGAAAGGCAAGACCTTGTCCGAATCGCTGGAGATCCTGGGGCGCATGAGTCTGAACGGGCATATCGACCCCGAGCTGTTCGACGTTTTCGTGCGCCGCAGGATCTACCTGCGCTACGCCGAGATGTTCCTCGACAAGGAGCAGATCGAC
>JBBDXL010000101.1:0-126836 GCA_040902335.1 Burkholderiales bacterium | reverse complement strand
CCTGGAGAGCGTTGCGGAAGCGCCGCGCATGCTGCAGACCGACCTCGAATAGCGCTTCGTAGCGGAATCCGCCGGCAAGTAAAGCAACTACCGTAGCACCAGCACCGGCACCTTGGAGTGCGCGAGCACGCGCGTGGTCTCGCTGCCGAGCAGCACGCCGGCGAGCCCGCCGCGGCCGTGCGAGGCCATGGCGATGGCGTCGCATCGGGCGCCGCGCGCCGTGCGCAGGATGCCGTCGTAGACCTGCGCCGCGGTGAGAAAGCGCGACTTGCAGCGCACGCGCGCCTTCTTCGCCTCGGCTTCTACCGCCGCGAGCGCCTTGCGCGCGCCCTTTTCCGTGGCCTTCCTGTATTCCTGCGGCGAGAGCGCTGGCACGTAGACCGCCGCGTCGCCGTAGGCGATCGGCATGAAGGGCGGAATCACGTACACGGCGGTGACCCGGGCGCGCAGCGCCTTGGCGAGCCGGATGCCCGCCTTGGCGCCCTTCAGGGCGAGCCGCGAGCCGTCGACGGGGAGAAGGATGTGCTTGAACATGCGGCACCTCTGCGTGGGTTGGAAATATCAGCCTAGTCCCGGTGCCGCGAGGCGCTTTGACGCAGGTCAATATGCGCTGCGGCGCCGCGGCTACGATGGTCCCGCCATTCTAGACGCGGAGGATTCCATGGCCAACGTTACCCGCTACAACCCGTTCGACGAGCTGTTCAACGAATTCGGCAAGGGCTTCTGGGTGAAGCCGCTCGCCTTCCCGGCCGGCACCGAGATGCAGATCAAGGTGGACGTGAAGGAGGACGACAAGTCCTTCACCGTGCACGCCGACATCCCCGGCGCGAAGAAGGAGGACATCCAGGTCGACATCGACGGCAACGTCGTGTCGGTGCGCGCCGAAACCAGGCAGGAGAAAGAAGAGAAGAAGGGCGAGAAGGTGCTCTACAGCGAGCGCAGCTACGGCATGGTGAGCCGCAGCTTCTCGCTGCCTCTCGAGGTCGATGAAAAAGGCGCCAAGGCCGAGTACAAGGACGGCGTGCTCAATCTCGTGCTGCCGAAGAAGGCGAACGGCGGCGGCAAGCGCATCAGCGTCTCCTGAGCGCCTGCTTTCATTGCGGCCTGCCCGTCCTCGAGCCGGGCAGGCATCTCGCGGCCGTGCTCGGCGCCGAGCGCGCCTTCTGCTGCGCCGGCTGCGAGGCGGTGGCGCGCACCATCGTCGGCGCGGGCTTCGAGAAGTATTACGAGGCGCGCAGCAGCGAGGGCGTGCGGCCGGACGTTCTGCCGCCGGTGGCGGTCTACGACGACCCGGCCGCGCAGCGCGAGTTCGTCGCCGCGCCGCGCGAGCACCTGCGCGAAGCGACGCTGATCCTCGATCGGATCCGCTGCGCGGCCTGCCTGTGGCTGAACGAGCGCGTGCTGCGCCAGGTGCCTGGCGTGCTGCGCGCCGACGTCAATTTCACCACCCAGCGCGCGCAGATCGCCTGGGATCCGGGCGTGACGAAGCTCTCGCGGATCGTCGAGGCGATCCGCGCCGTCGGCTACGACGCCTACCCGTTCGACCCGCGCCGCGGCGAGCAGCTCTCGCGCCATGAGCGGCGCCGCGCCCTCTGGCGCCTGTTCATCGCCGGCTTCGGCGCGATGCAGGTGATGATGTACGCGTGGCCCGCCTACGTCGACGCGGGGGCCGGCACGCTCTCCGCGCACGCCGAGGCGCTGATGCGCTGGGCGAGCTTCATCATCACGACGCCGGTGGTGCTCTTCGCCTGCGCGCCGTTCTTCCGCGGCGCGTGGCAGGACGCGAAGCGCCGGCGCATCAGTCTCGATACGCCGATTGCGCTGGGCATCGCCGCGGGGTTCGCCGCGAGCGCCTGGGCGACGCTCGCCGGCAGCGGCGAAGTGTATTTCGACTCGATCGCCATGCTCGCCTTCCTGCTTCTCGGCGCGCGCACCGCCGAGCTGTTCGCGCGGCAGAAAGCCGGCCGCGAGCTCGATCGGCTCGCGCGCTGGAAGCCGGCGTTCGCGCTACGGCTTTCGGGCGGCGGTTCCGAGCGAATCCCGGCGCACATGCTCACGGCGGGCGATCGGCTGCTGGTGGGCGCGGGCGAGCGCGTGCCGGCCGACGGCATCGTGGAGGAGGGCGATTCCAGCGCCGACGAATCGCTGCTCACGGGCGAATCGCGCGCGGTGGCCAAGCCCGCCGGCGCGGCGCTGGTAGGGGGGTCGATCAATCTCGAGCAGCCGCTGACGATGCGCGTGACGCGCGCCGGCGCCGACACGCAGGCCGCGGCGATCGGACGCCTGGTCGAGCGGGCGGCGGCGAGCCGGCCGCTGCTCGTTGAACGCGCGGACCGGCTGGCGCAGCATCTGACCACTGTAGTGATCGCGACGGCGGCGCTCGCCTGGGCGGTCTCGGGCAACGTCTGGATCGCGGTCGCGGTGCTGGTCGCCACCTGCCCCTGCGCGCTGGCGCTCGCCTCGCCGATCGTGCTGACGCGCGCCGGGGCGCAGCTGCTCGCGCGCGGCGCGGCGCTCACGCGCGCGCGCGCGCTGGAGGCGCTCGAGCGCGCCAGCGACGTGGTGCTGGACAAGACCGGCACGCTCACCCTTGGCAAGCCGGTTATCGCGCGGGTGGTGTTCCTCGGGAGCGAGAACGAGGCGCGCTGCCGCGCACTTGCGGCGGCGCTGGAAGCTTGCAGCAGCCACCCGCTCGCGCGTGCGTTCCGTAGGGTGGGCCATGGGCCCACCGTACAAGGGTTGCGGAATTTCGCCGGCCATGGGGTGGAAGCGCGCGCAGACGGCCGCCTGGTGCGCATCGGCTCGCGCCGATTCTGCGAGCAGATCGCGGGCGCGGCGCCTACGGACCGCGAGGCGCAGGTGTTTCTCGCCGAAGAAGGGCGCTGGCTCGCGGCGTTCTACGTCGAGGACGCCCTGCGGCCCGAGGCGCCGGAGGTCGTGCGCGCACTTGCGGCGCGCGGACTGCGCGTGCACCTGGTGAGCGGCGACGCCCCGGCGATCGTGGGCGCGCTCGCGGCGCGGCTCAGCATCGAGCACTGGAGTGGCGGCGCGACGCCGCAGGCGAAGTTCGACTACGTCGCGCGCCTGCAGGCCGAAGGACGCGTGGTGGCGATGGTGGGCGACGGCCTGAACGACGCGCCGGTGCTCGCGCGCGCCGACGCTTCCGTCGCCATGGGCGCGGGCGCCGACGTCGCGCAGCTGCAGGCCGATGTGGTGCTGACGGGGAACCGGCTCGGCGCGCTCGAAGACGTGCTCGCGCTGTCACGCGGCGCCATGCGCCTGGTGCGGCAGAATCTGGGCTGGGCGCTCGCCTACAATGCCGTGGCGCTGCCGGCCGCGGCCTTCGGCTTCATCGGGCCGTGGGAAGCCGCGATCGGCATGTCGGCGAGTTCGTTCATCGTGGTGCTGAATGCGCTGCGGCCCCTCACCAAGGAAGCAAGGTGGAAAGCCTCTACCTCCTCATCCCCCTCTCCGTCGCCCTCGTATTCCTGATCGGCTGGGTGTTCTGGCGCGCGCTCGAGGGCGGCCAGTTCGACGACCTCGAGCGCCCCTCGCACGACGTCCTGATGGACGACGACAAGCCCTGAAAATCGGGCTCTGACCCCGATTATCGCGGCAAGACCAGCGTTGCCTCGAGGCCGCCCTTGACGCGGTTGGCCAGTTCGAGACTGCCACCGTGGTCCTCGGCGATTCCCTTGGCGATGCTCAAGCCGAGCCCGGTACCGCCGGTGGCGCGGTTGCGCGAGCTTTCCACGCGGTAGAAAGGCTCGAACACTTTATCCATCTCGGCGGCCGGAATCCCGGGGCCCTCGTCCAGGACGCGGATCCGCAAGCGCCGGTCGTCGTCGTCCACGGCGATGCGCGCCCGGGCGCCGTACTTGACCGCGTTGTCGATGAGGTTCCACACGCAGCGCTTGAGCGCCTGGGGCTTGGCCCGCAGCGGCTTCGCCGCCGCACCCTCGATCGTCACCTCGCCGCCGAGGTCCTGCAGGTCCGCCTGCAGGCTCTCGAGGAGCGCCGTGACGTCGACCGGCTTCACCGCCTCGTCGCGCGCCGCGCCGCGCAGGTAGTCGAGCGCCCCATCGACCATCGACTGCGTCTCCTCGAGGTCCGCGGCGATCTTCGTCTTCAGCGCGGAATCCTCCAGCAGCTCGGCGCGCAGCCGCAGGCGCGTGATCGGGGTCTTCAGGTCGTGCGACATGGCCGCCAGCACCCGGGTGCGCTCGTCGAGGTAGGCGATCAGCCTCGACTGCATTGTGTTGAGGGCGCGCGCCGCGCGCGCCACCTCGTTGGGGCCGCGTTCCTCGAGCGCGGGCCGGTGGATGTTGCGGCCCAGTTGCTCCGCGGTGTCCGCGAACGTCCTCAAGGGTCGCGTCACCCAGCGCACGGCCACGAGGGACACCGCGATGACCGCGGCGAGCAGCACGGCGAGGCTCAGCAGCAGCCGATAGGGCCAGCTGGCAGTCTGCTCGGGCAGCCGCGAATCGAAGGTCGCGAGCGCGCCGTCGCGCAAGCGCACCTGGGCGACGAACTGCAGGCCGGGCTGACCGAGATAGTGCGCGGCGATCGGCGGCGCCCATCCGCCGTGCATCCCGCGCCCGCCGAACGGGCGCATCGGTGCCGGCTCGGACGGCGCGGCGTCGGTCACGCTGACCGCGACCGGCCGGCCGTCGCTGAGAAATCGGCGCAGCATCGCCGCGAACAGCGCGGCCCGCGCGGTTTGCTCCGCTTGCGGTTCGGCGAGCGCCGAACGCTCCAGCGAGACGGTGAGCACGGGCGAACTGAGCACCTGCGCGATATCGCGCCGCTCCGCCGCATCCAGCGTATCGAGCAGCCTGACCATGCCCGCGATGCGCTGCGCGGACTGCAGGCCGCTCGCCTGCGACAGCGCCTCGCCGCGCTCGTGCATGTGCAGGGCGAAGCCGACGAGCTGCGCGACGACGAGCACCGGCAGCAGCACCAGCACCAGCCGGCCGAAGAGCGAGCGCGGCAACCATCGCATCAGAGAACCTCGACGCGCGCGGCGAGCACGTAGCCCTGGCCGCGCACGGTCTTGATGATCTCGGGCTCGCGCGCGTCGTCGCGCAGCCGCTGGCGCAGGCGGCTCACCTGCACGTCGATCGCGCGGTCGAACGGCCCGGCATCGCGCGACAGCATCAGGTCGAGAAGCTGCTCTCGCGTCAGGACGCGATTCGGGTGGGCGAGCAAGGCCCGCAGCAGGCCGAACTCGGTGCCGCTCAGGGGCACCACCACGCCGTCGGGCGCGGTCAGGTTGCGCGTGGCCACATCGAGCGTCCAGCCGGCGAAGCGGAAGGCGGCCGCCTTCTCCGGCTCGAGGTTTTCCGGCAGCGAGCGCGCGCGCCGCAGCACGCTCTTCACGCGCGCGAGCAGCTCTCTCGGATTGAATGGCTTGGGCACGTAGTCGTCGGCCCCGAGCTCGAGCCCGACGATGCGGTCGGTCTCCTCGCCGCGCGCGGTCAGCATGATGACGGGCAGGTTGCCGCGCGCGCGCAGGTCGCGGCACAGGCTCAGGCCGTCCTCGCCCGGCAGCATCAGGTCGAGCACCACCACGTCGGGACTGGCGGCGCTCAGCGCCGCGCGCATGCCCTTGCCGTCGGCCGCCGCCGAGACGCGGAAGCCGTTCTTGCCGAAGTATTCCTGCAGCAGGCCGCGCGTCTCCGCGTCGTCGTCCACCACCAGGATGTGGTCCTGCTTCTCCATGGCGCTCAGTGTGCCGGTGTCGCGCCCGCCGTGCCGGAATTTTGTAACCCCGTGTAACGCCGGCGGGCGCTGCAAGACTGCGATACAAAACGCGCCCGTCCTGCAATGCGCCGCTTACACCTTTCGCGTCCAATGGGCACCGTCACACGAGCACTCACCCTAAATCCTCGTCAAGGAGATCGACCATGAAATTCTCACGCAAGATCGCGATCGGCGCCGCGGCGGTACTCGGCCTCGCCGCAGGCGTCGTCATCGCCCATCCCGGTGGCATGGGCGGCGCCATGGGCAAGCAAGGCCCGATGGCGGGCATGCAGCACGGCCAGATGGGCGGCATGGGGCATGGCCCGAAGTCCGGGCAAGGCCTGATGACGCCCGAAGAGCACAGCGCGTTCCAGGAAAAGATGCGCAACGCCAAGACGCCCGAAGAGCGCCAGAAGATCGCCGAGTCCCAGCGTGCCGAGATGCACAAGCGCGCGACGGAACGCGGCGTCGCTCCCAAGGCGCCGGCCGACACCGAGAGCTCGAAGTAATTCGCGCGGGGCGGGGCAACCCGCCCCTGCGCGCTTCCACCAAACTGCCTGGAGATCGACATGAAACGCTCAAGCAAGATCGCCGTCGCACTCGCCGCAGCCTTGGGGATCGGCGCCACGCTCGGGCACCGGCATTGAGAGTTCGCGGCATTTGACGAGGGTCAAGTGGCGCGGGGCCCTCGGCGCTAGCATGCCTCCTCCATGAACGTCGTCGTCGCCCAGAACCTCTCCAAGACCTACCAGGCCGGCGCGGTCGCCGTGCCCGCGGTGCGCGAGGCAAGCTTCGCGATCGGCCGCGGATCGCTGGTCGCCTTCGTCGGCCCCTCCGGGAGCGGCAAGAGCACGCTGCTCAACATGGTGGGCTGCCTCGATCATCCGACCGCGGGAAAGCTGGAGGTGCTCGGCACCGACGTCGCGAAGCTCGATCGGCACGCGGCGGCCAATTTCCGCGGCGCGAACCTCGGCTTCATCTTCCAGGACTTCAACCTGATCCCGGTGCTCTCGGCGGCGGAGAACATCGAGTATCCGCTCCTCATGGTGCAGAACCGGCCCGCGGCGGAGCGCCGCGCGCGAGTGGTGGAGCTGCTCGAGGCGGTGGGCATGGCCGATCAGGCGGACAAGCGGCCCGACCAGCTTTCCGGGGGACAGAAGCAGCGCGTGGCGGTGGCGCGCGCGCTCGCGACCAAGGCGAAGCTGGTGCTCGCCGACGAACCCACGGCGAACCTCGATCACGACACCGCCTACCGCATTCTGGAATTGATGAAGAAGATGCGCGGCGAGCAGGGCACCACGTTCGTGTTCTCGACGCACGATTCGAAGATCGTGGGCGAGGCCGAGGTGGTGCTCACGCTCGAGGACGGGCGGCTGGTGAACCATGGCTAAGATCCTCAGGCTCGCCGCGCGCAACCTCGCACGCTACTGGCGGCGCACGCTGCTCACCTCGGGCCTGATCATCCTCGGCGTGGTGGCGGTGCTGCTTTTCATCGCGGTGTCGGGTTCCTTCAAGAGCCTGATCGTGGGTCAGATCACCGACTCGGTGCTCGGGCACCTGCAGGTGCACCGGCGCGGCTACGTCGCCTCGATCGACAACCTGCCGCTGAACCTCAACATGAAGCCGGCGGCGGTCGCGCAGGTGGAGAAGGCGCTCGCGGGCGACGCTGCGGTCGTCGCCTGGTCGCCGCGCCTCAAGTTCGGCGCCATGTTCAGCAACTTCACCGAGACCACCTCGATCCGGCTGAACGGGGTGCTGCCCGAGCGCGAGGCCGTCGCGATGCCGATGCTGCGCGGCCGCATCGTGCAGGGCAGCGCTGCAAACGGGTTCATCGAGCGCGGCAAGGTCCTCATTCCGGAAATCCTGGCGCGCGGCATGAAGATCAAGCCGGGCGACACGGTGGTGCTGGTGGCGACCAACCTCGACGGCTCGGTGAACGGCCAGACCTTCGTGGTGCAGGGCGTGCTGGGCGACGTCACCGGCCCGGGCGGGCGCGACGGCTACGTGCACCTCGAGGACGCGCGCCAGCTCTTGCGCATGACAGAAGCCGAGGTGAGCGAGATCGCCGTGCGCCTGAAGGACCTCACTACGCTGCTCGCCGCGAAGTCCCGCATCGCCGGGGCGCTCGCCGGGGTGAAAAACCCGCAAGGCCAGAACGCGCTCGAAGTGCACGGCTGGGACCAGCTCTCGCCCTTCGTCAACATCGCGCGCATGATCGATCTCATGGACGTCTTCATCCGCGCCATGCTGGTCGGCATCGTGCTGATCGCGGTGATGAACGTGATGATGATGGCGGTGTACGAGCGCATCCGCGAGATCGGCATGATTTCGGCCATCGGCACGCCGCCGCGGCGCATCCTCGGGCTGTTTCTCGCCGAGGGCGCGCTGCTCGGGGTCGCGGGCACCGCGATCGGCGTGGCGCTGAGCCTGGCCCTCGTCTACGCGCTCAACGTCTGGCCGGTGCACTTCACCTTCGGGCGCGATCTCAAGCTGGTGCTCGCGCCTTCGCTCGCCGCCGCCGATGCGCTCATCATCGGCGCCATCGTCGTCGTCATGGCGATCCTCGCCAGCCTGCAGCCGGCGTGGAAAGCGGCGCGCATGGATCCGATCACCGCCCTGAGACATGTCTAGAGCCCTCGCCGCCATGTTTCTGATCCTCGGCTCGCTGCCGGCGCTCGCCCTCGACGGCGACGCGATCCTGCGCCAGGTGGACCGCAAGCTCAATCCCGAGTCCTACGAGATGTACCGCAAGCTCGTCAACATCGAGCCCGACGGCCGCAAGAAGGAGTTTGTGCTGTTCTCGGTGAAGAAGGGCCGCGACAAGATGGTGGCGCTCTTTCTCGACCCGCCGAGCGAGAAGGGGCGCGCGACGCTGCGCCTGGGCGACAACATGTGGCTGTACATCCCGAGCGTGGGCAAGCCGATCCGCATCACCAGCCTGCAGTCGGTGGTCGGCGGCGTGTTCAACAACGCCGACATCATGAATCTCGACTACAGCGTCGAGTACCGCGTCGAGAAGGCCACCGAGGAAGCAAAGGCCTACGTTCTGGAGCTCAAGGCGAAGAGCGGCGCGGTCGCCTACGACCGCCTGAAGATGCGCGTGGACCGCGCGAGCCTCACGCCTATCGAGATCGAGGCCTACGCGGCGAGCGGCTTGCTCATCAAGACGCTGCGCTTCAAGGACCTGAAGGACTTCGGCGGGGGGCTCAAGCGCCCGGCGACCATGGAGACCGACAGCCCGCTCTACAAGGACTACAAGTCGGTGATGCTCTACGGCAGCATCAAGGCGCGCACGCTCTCCGACGAGGTGTTCACGCTCGACTACCTGCCGCGCGCGGGCGAGCTGCGCTAGACCGTGCGGCTCGCGGCGGCGCTCGCCGGCCTCGGTTTCGCGGGCGTCGCGCTAGCGCAGGCCGCAGAGCAGTTCAGCTTCGACGTCTCGCAGTTCGAGAAGAAGCCCTACGAATTCGGCGGCTATCTGCAGGCGAGCGGGGAGCGCCAGCGGCTCGACCACCTCTCGCCGCTGCTGCCGCTTCAGATTCCGGGCGCGACCGGCGAGTACAACGACCGCGGCAGCGCCGCCGCGGAGCTCTCGGGCACGTTCCGGCGCGATGCGCTGCGCGCGCAGTTCCTCGCGCACGGCGAGCATGTGAACGACCTGCGCGGATCGTCGAGCGATGCGAAGTTCTACGAGGCCTATGTCGCGTGGCAGGCCTCCCCCGATGCGAGCTGGGAGGGCGGCAAGAGGACGCAGCGCTGGGGCAAGGGCTACGCCTGGAACCCGGTCGCCTTCCTCGAGCGGCCGAAGGACCCCGAGGACCCGGAGCTTGCGCGCGAGGGTTTCTTCGCGCTCTCCGGCAGCTTCGTGCGCTCACCCGGCGGCGCGCTGCAGAACTACTCGTTGACGCCGCTCCTCGTGCCGACCCGTTCCGATCTGAACGGCGACTTCGGGGCGCAAGACCACTGGAACCCGGCGGCGAAGCTCTCGCTCCTGTATCTCGACACCGACATCGACTTCCTGTGGCTGGGCGAAGGCAGCCGCAGCGCGCGCCACGGATTCGATTTCTCACGCAATTTCGGCACCCAGTTCGAGCTGCACGGCGAGTGGGCGCGCGTCAGCGAGCCCGGGTCCACGAGCTATCTCCTCGGGCTGCGCTACCTCACGGAGCGGGAGACGACCTGGATCGTCGAGGTCTACCGCAATGGCGCCGGCCTCACCGAGGCGCAGTTCCGCGCGCGCCCCGTGGGCCGTCAGAACCCGATGCGCGACTACCTCTACGTACGCGCGAGCCAGAAGGAGCCCTTCGACATCCTCTATTTCGCGCCGAGCGCGACCGTGATCGCGAATCTCGACGACGGCAGCTATTCGCTGATCGGCGAGCTCGCCTACACGGGCTTCAAGGACTTCGAGCTGCGGCTGCGTGCGGCCGCGAACCGTGGCGACCGGCTGACCGAGTTCGGCGAGAAGCCGGTCGACGCGCGCTACGAGCTGCGGGCGCGCTGGTACTTCTGAGATCCCGCAGAGTAATATTTTGCCGCGGGCCCGACCGGCGTACCCGCCGGCGCGATGCACTCGCCCGCTGACACGCAACCCTGCGGAGGAGGAGCCATGGCAAACAAGATGACGGACAGTTATCTCGCGAACAACAAGCAGTACGCGGGCGGGCAGGCGGTGCACAAGCCCGGCTACCCCGGAAAGCAGCCCATCAACCCGGCCAAGCACGTGGCGGTCGTGGCGTGCATGGACGCGCGGCTGGACGTCGAGGACCTGCTCGGCCTGCAGACCGGCGATGCGCACATCATCCGCAACGCGGGGGGCGTGGTGACCGACGACGCGATCCGCTGCCTCATCATCTCGCACCACCTGCTCAATACCAACGAGATCATCCTGGTCCACCACACGCGCTGCGGCATGCTCGCTTTCTCCGACGACCTGCTCAAGGCCGGCCTGGAGGGCGACCCGGCGGCCGAAAAGCTGCTGCAGCAGGCGACCTCGCGTGCGTTCACGAGCTGCAAGAAGTGCGCGTCGATGCCGTCGCAGTTTCACGCCTTCCGCGGACCGCTCGAGCCGCTAGACGCGCCGCGCAGCGCGAAGCAGACCGAGCGCCTCGAGTGGGACGTGCGGCGCGGCATGTCCGCGATCCTCAACCACCCCTGGATCCCGACCAGCGGGCCGGACGCGATGACCGTGCGCGGATTCATCTACGACGTGGACACCGGGAAGCTCGAGGAAGTGAGCTATCCGGGGCCGATGGGATCGATCGGCTGACGCGCCGGAACGGGGCGCGGCGCTAGCTCTTCAGCTCCTCGAGCATGCCGACGAGGTCGTCGGCGTGCTCTTCCTCCATGGCGAGGATGCTCTCGAGCATGCGCGAGGTGGTGGTGTCCTTGTCGCCGATGTACTCGATCATCTCGCGGTAGCTGTCGATGGCGATGCGCTCGGCGATCAGGTCCTCCTTGATCATGTCGAGCAGGCCGTCGCCCTCTACGTACTCGGCGTGCGAGCGCGAGGCGAGGCCCTCGGGGGAGAAGTTCGGCTCGCCCTGCAGCTGCACGATGCGCGCCGCGATCTGGTCGGCGTGCTGCTGTTCCTCGTTCGCGTGCACCAGGAACTCGGCCGCGACCGAATCGGCGTTGATGCCCGCGGCCATGAAGTGGTGCCGGCGGTAGCGCAATACGCAGATGATCTCGGTGGCGAGCGCCTCGTTCAGGAGCTTGATGACCGTCTTGCGGTCGGCGCGGTAGCTTTCGGTGACCGCGCCCTGCTCGATGTGCTTGCGCGCGCGGGCGCGGAGCGTCTTGACGTCGGTGAGGAAGGGTCGCTTCTTGGCTGCCATGTCGGGTCTCCTATGCGAAGGACTTGCCAGGCACCATCTTAAAGGTCAAAGCGATCCAGGTTCATCACCTTGCTCCACGCCGCCACGAAGTCCTGCACGAACTTCTCCTTCGCGTCCGTGCCCGCATGGACCTCGGCCAGCGCCCGCAGCTGCGAGTTCGAGCCGAAGACCAGGTCGACGCGCGTGCCGGTCCACTTGACCTTGCCGGTCTTGCGGTCGCGCCCCTCGAACACGTCTCCAGCCGGCTGCCACTGCGTGCGCATGTCGAGCAGGTTGACGAAGAAGTCGTTGGAGAGCGTCTCCGGCTTCGCGGTGAACACCCCGTGCGTCGAGCCGCCGACGTTGGTCCCCAGCATGCGCATGCCGCCGACGAGGACCGTCATCTCGGGCGCCGTGAGCGTCAGGAGCTGCGCCCTGTCGAGCAGCAGCTGCTCGGCGGCGACCGCGAACTTGCCGTTCAGGGTGTTGCGGAAGGCGTCGGCGACCGGCTCGAGCACCGCGAAGGACTCGACGTCCGTCTGCGCCTGCGAGGCATCCATGCGGCCGGGCTTGAATGGCACCCTCACGTTGACACCGGCCTTCTTCGCGGCTGCTTCCACGCCCGCGCAGCCCGCGAGCACGATCAGGTCGGCGAGCGACACCGTCTTGCCGCCCTTGGCGTTCTTGTTGAAGCCGGCGTGGATGCCCTCGAGCGTCTTCAGCACCTTGGCGAGCTGCGCCGGCTGGTTCACCGCCCAGTCCTTCTGCGGCGCGAGCCGGATGCGCGCGCCGTTGGCGCCGCCGCGCTTGTCGGAGCCGCGGAAGGTGGAGGCCGATGCCCAGGCCGTAGACACGAGCTGCGACACCGACAGCTTCGAGGCAAGGATCTTCTTCTTGAGGTCGGCGATCTCCTTCTCGCCGATCAGCTTGTGGTTGACCGCGGGGATCGGGTCTTGCCAGATCAGCTCTTCCTTCGGCACTTCTGGTCCCAGGTAGCGGGCGCGCGGACCCATGTCGCGGTGCGTCAGCTTGTACCAGGCGCGCGCGAAGGCATCGGCGAAGGCCTGCGGGTCCTCGTAGAACCGGCGCGAGATCTTGCCGAACTCCGGATCGAAGCGCAGCGTCAGGTCGGTGGTCAGCATGGTGGGCTTGTTGAGCTTGCCCGGGATGTGCGCGTCGGGAATGTTCGCCGGCGCGTTCTTCGCCACCCATTGCTTGGCGCCGGCCGGCGACTTGACCAGCTCCCATTCGTACTTGAACAGGTTCTCGAAGAAGTTGTTGCTCCACAGCGCCGGGGTCTTTGTCCAGGTCACTTCGAGGCCGCTCGAAATCGTGTCGGCGCCGTGCCCCGTGCCGTAGTTGCTCACCCAGCCCAGGCCCTGCGCTTGCAGCGGCGCGCCTTCCGGGTCGGGACCCTTGTGCGATTCCGGGGCGGCGCCGTGGCACTTGCCGAAGGTGTGGCCGCCGGCGATGAGGGCGACGGTCTCTTCGTCGTTCATCGCCATGCGGCCGAAAGTGGCGCGGATGTCCTTGGCGGCGGCCAGGTAGTCGCCGCTCGCGTTCGGGCCTTCCGGGTTGACGTAGATGAGGCCCATGTGCGTCGCGCCGAACGGCCCCAGATCCCGATCGCCGGTGAAGCGCTTGTCGACGCCCAGCCACGCGATCTCCTCGCCCCAGTTCACGTCCTCGTCCGGCTCCCACACGTCCGCGCGGCCGCCGCCGAAGCCGAAGGTCCTGAAGCCCATCGACTCCAGCGCGACGTTGCCGGCGAGGATGAACAGGTCGGCCCAGGAGATCTTCCTGCCGTACTTCTGCTTGATCGGCCACAGCAGGCGCCGCGCCTTGTCGAGGTTGACGTTGTCCGGCCAGCTGCCGACGGGCGCGAAGCGCTGCTGGCCCCGGCCGCCGCCGCCGCGGCCGTCGGTGACGCGATAGGTGCCGGCGCTGTGCCAGGCCATGCGGATGAAGAACGGGCCATAGTGGCCGAAGTCCGCCGGCCACCAGTCCTGCGAGTCGGTCATCAGCTTGACCAGGTCCTTCTTCAGCGCCTTGTAGTCGAGGCTCTTGAATTCCTTCGCGTAGTCGAAGCCCTTGCCCATCGGGTCGGACTTCGCGGAATGCTGGTGCAGCAACTCCAGCCGCAGCTGCTTCGGCCACCAGTCGCGGTTCGTCCGGCCGACGCCGGCGATGTGGGTGAAAGGGCACTTGCCCGCGCTCTTGTCATCCGTCTTTGCGTCCATGTTTGCCTCCTGGCGTGTCCAGCACGCATTGCACTCCGGAAAGGGCGCGGCGTGAAATTGATTGTGGTGATATGCCGGATTGGGCCTGCCTATGCGGCAGGGCGTTTGACCTAGGTCAAAGGGCCGTTTTCCCCTCTATCTAGCATGGGCTCCGCCAAGCTTCCGGGGAGCGCGCCTGCATGAGCAACGAAACGACGTACAACTACAAGGTGGTCCGGCAGTTCTCCATCGCCACCATCGTCTGGGGCGTGGTGGGGATGCTGGTCGGGGTGATCATCGCCGCGCAGCTGCTCTGGCCCGAGCTCAACCTCGGCATTCCCTGGCTCTCCTACGGGCGCCTGCGCCCGCTGCACACCAACGCCGTGATCTTCGCTTTCGGCGGCAGCGCGCTTTTTGCCACCTCCTACTACGTGGTGCAGCGCACCTGCCACGCGCGCATCTTCTCCGACGGGCTCGCCGCGTTCACCTTCTGGGGCTGGCAGGCGGTGATCGTCCTTGCGGCGATCACGCTGCCGCTCGGCATCACCAGCTCCAAGGAATACGCCGAGCTCGAGTGGCCGATCGACATCCTCATCGCGCTGGTGTGGGTGGCCTACGCCGTGGTCTTCTTCGGCACCCTCTGGAAGCGGAAGGTCCCGCACATCTACGTCGCCAACTGGTTCTTCGGCGCCTACATCCTGACCATCGCGCTGCTGCACATCGTGAACAGCGCCGCCATGCCCGCGACCTTCTGGAAGTCCTACTCGGCCTACGCGGGCGCGCAGGACGCGATGGTGCAGTGGTGGTACGGTCACAACGCGGTGGGCTTCTTCCTCACCGCCGGGTTCCTGGGGATGATGTACTACTTCATCCCCAAGCAGGCGGGGCGGCCGATCTACTCCTACCGGCTGTCGGTGGTGCACTTCTGGGCGCTGATCTTCACCTACATGTGGGCGGGCCCGCATCACCTGCACTACACGGCGCTGCCCGACTGGGCGCAGTCGCTCGGCATGGTGTTTTCCCTGATCCTGCTCGCCCCCTCCTGGGGCGGGATGGTCAACGGCATCATGACTTTGAGCGGGGCGTGGCACAAGCTGCGCACCGACCCGATCCTCAAGTTCCTCATCGTCTCGCTGTCCTTCTACGGCATGAGCACGTTCGAGGGGCCGATGATGTCGATCAAGACGGTGAACGCGCTCTCGCACTACACCGACTGGACCATCGGGCACGTGCACAGCGGCGCGCTCGGCTGGGTGGGGCTGGTCTCCATGGGCGCGATGTACTACCTCATCCCGCGCCTCTTCGGGCGCGCCGAGATGTACAGCGTGCGCCTGATCAACACGCACTTCTGGATCGCCACCATCGGCATCGTGCTCTACATCGCCGCCATGTGGATCGCCGGCGTGATGCAGGGCCTCATGTGGCGCGCGGTGAGCGAGGACGGCACGCTGACCTACACGTTCGTGGAGAGCGTGAAGGCCACCTACCCGTTCTACGCCATTCGCCTCCTGGGCGGCGTGCTGTACCTCGGCGGCATGCTGATCATGGCCTGGAACGTGGCGAAGACCATCGGCGCAGGCAAGTCGGTGGAGGCGTCGATCCCGGCGCCGGCCTACGCCTAGAGGAGCGCGCGATGAAACTGACCCACGACATGATCGAACGCAACCAGGCGCTGCTCATCGTCCTCATCGTCCTGGTGGTGCTGGTCGGCGGCCTGGTGGAGATCGTGCCGCTGTACTTTCAGAAGACCGTCACCGAGCCGGTGGCGGGCCTCAAGCCCTACAGTGCGCTGCAGCTCACCGGGCGCGACGTCTACGTGCGCGAGGGCTGCTACAACTGCCATTCGCAGATGGTGCGGCCGTTCCGCGCCGAGGTCGAGCGCTACGGGCGCTACTCGGTGGCGGGCGAGTTCGTCTACGACCGGCCGTTCCAGTGGGGCTCGAAGCGCACCGGCCCCGACCTGCACCGCGTAGGCGGGCGCTATTCCGACGAATGGCACCGCCTGCACCTCCTGAGCCCGAGGGACCTGGTGCCCGAGTCGAACATGCCGGCGTACCCGTGGCTGGCGACGGACGCCGCCAATGCCGAGGACATCGGCGCCAAGCTGCGCGCGCTGCGCACGCTCGGCGTGCCCTACAGCGACGAGGAGATCGCCAAGGCGCCCGGGGAGCTGAAGGGCAGGACCGAGATGGAGGCGCTCATCGCCTACCTGCAGGTGCTCGGCACCGCGGGCCGCGCCGGCGCGGCGAAGTAGAGGAGCGACGGCAATGGACATCAACCTCATCCGCAGCCTCGTGACCGTGGCGGCCCTCGCGGCCTTCCTCGGCATCGTCTGGTGGGCCTACTCGCCCGCGCGCAAGCAGCGCCTGGAAGACGCCGGGCGCAGCGTCCTCGAGGAACAAGACCAATGAACGAGTTCACCAGCAGCTTCTGGGACCTTTACATCTCGATCATCACCCTGGTCTCGATCCTTGCCTGCGGCGTGCTGCTGGTGGCGCAGAGCAGGCGCCGCGTCGCCGGCGGCGAGGCCGAGACCACGGGCCACACCTGGGACGAGGACCTGGGCGAGTACAACAACCCGCTGCCGCGCTGGTGGATGTGGCTGTTCTGGATCACGATCGTGTGGGGCCTGGCGTACCTGGCGCTGTACCCGGGGCTGGGCAGCTACGCCGGCCTGTGGAAGTGGTCGCAGGTCGGGCAGCTCGAGCAGGAGACCGCGCGCCACGAGGCGCGGTTCGGCCCGCTCTACGACCGGTACGCCAGGATGGACGTGCAGGCGCTGCTCGCCGAGCCGCGAGCGCTCGCCATCGGGCAGAAGCTGTTCCTCAACAACTGCGCGCAGTGCCACGCCTCGGACGGCGCCGGCTCGCGCGGCTTTCCCAACCTCACCGACCGCGACTGGCAATGGGGCGGCACGCCCGAGGCGGTGAAGACCTCGATCACCCAGGGGCGCACCGGCGTCATGCCGCCGATGGCCGTGGCGCTCGGCGAGCAGGGTACGAAGGACGCGGCGCACTACGTGATGTCGCTCTCGGGCCTCGCGCACGACAGCATTCGCGCGGCGCGCGGCAAGCCGCTGTTCGCGCAGAACTGCGTCGCCTGCCACGGCGCCGAGGGCAAGGGCAACCCGCTGCTCGGCGCGCCAAACCTCACCGACAAGACGTGGCTGCATGGCGCCGCGGAGCCGGTGATCATCGAGACCATCACCCGGGGGCGCACCAACCAGATGCCGGCGCACCAGGACCTGCTCGGCGAGGCGCGGATCCACCTCCTCACCGCGTACGTGCTGTCGCTTTCGCGGCAGTGAGAACGGACGGCGCGCCCGCGCAGGTCGTAGAGCAGGCCCTCTACGAGGTCCGCAAGACCATCCACCCGCGCGCGGTGCACGGGTGGTTCGCCGGCTGGCGCTGGGCGCTGGTGTGGGCCACCCAGCTCGTGTTCTACGGCCTCGCCTGGTTGCCGTGGAACGACCGCCAGGCGGTGCTGTTCGACATCGCGCAGCGCAAGTTCACCCTCTTCGGCCTGATATTGTTCCCGCAGGACATCATCTACCTCACGGTCCTGCTGATCATCGCGGCGCTCGCGCTCTTCCTGTTCACCGCGGTCGCGGGGCGCCTGTGGTGCGGCTATGCCTGCCCGCAGACCGTGTATACCGAGATCTTCCTGTGGGTGGAGGAGAAAATCGAGGGCGACCGCATGGCGCGCATGAAGCTCGATGCCGCGCCGCTCTCGGCGCGCAAGTTCGCGCTCAAGGCCGCCAAGCACGGCGTGTGGATCGCGATCGCGCTGTGGACCGGGTTCACCTTCGTCGGCTACTTCACGCCGATCCGCGAGCTGTGGGACGCGGTGTGGAGCCTGGGCACCGGCCCCTGGGAAACCTTCTGGGTGCTGTTCTACGGCTTCGCCACCTACGGCAACGCCGGCTGGATGCGCGATCAGGTGTGCAAGTACATGTGCCCCTACGCGCGCTTCCAGAGCGCGATGTTCGACAAGGACACGCTGATCATCAGCTACGATCCCGAGCGCGGCGAGCCGCGCGGCAAGGGGCCGGGCAAGGGCCACTGCGTGGACTGCAGCATCTGCGTGCAGGTGTGCCCTACGGGCATCGACATTCGCGACGGCCTGCAGTACGAATGCATCGGCTGCGCCGCGTGCATCGACGGCTGCGACCAGGTGATGGAGAAGGTGGGCTTTCCCAAGGGGCTGATCCGCTACTCCACGCAGCACGCCATGGAGCAGAAGCTGACGCGCGGCGAGATGTTAAAGCGCGCGTTCCGCCCGCGCGTGCTCCTCTACAGCGCGATCCTGTGGATCGTCATCATTGTCGCGGGCGTCAGCCTGTGGAACCGCGTGCCGCTCAAGGTCGACGTGATCCGCGACCGCGCGGCGATCTCGCGCGAGGTGGCGGGCGGGCTGATCGAGAACGTGTACCGCCTGCAGATCATGAACACGAGCGAGTCGGCGCGCGCCTACCGGCTGTCGGTTTCCGGCATTCCGGGCATCCGCATTCCCGGCGAGACGGTGATCGAGGTGGACGGCGCCGCGAGCCGCATGGTGCCGGTCAGCGTGCGCATCGCGCCGGGCGCGGCCGAGGCGGGCACGCACCGCATCGACTTCGACATCGAGTCCACGGACGACGCGAGCGTCGCCGTGCGCGAGAAATCCGTCTTCATCGTGAGGTGAGGCCATGAAACCCTGGTATCGAGAGCCCTGGCCCTGGATCGTGATGGCGCCGCCGGCCGCGGCGGTGCTCGCCGGCATCGCCACCATCTGGATCGCAGTGGTCACCAGCGACGGCCTGGTGGCCGAGGACTACTACAAGCAGGGACTCGGCATCAACAAGGTGATCGCGCGCGAAGTGCGCGCGAGCGAGTTGGGCATCTCCGCCGCGATCGAGGTGGACGGCGGGCGCATCCGCGTGCGCCTGGAGGGCGCGTCGCCCCAGGCGCTGTTCGTGCACCTCGCGCACCGCACGCGCGCGGGCTTCGACCAGCGGCTGCGCCTGGCGCCCGTCGGCGGGGCCTACGAGGCCGAGATGGCGCCGCTCGCGCCCGGCGGCTGGCGCGTGTGGATCGAGGATCCGCAGGGAAGCTGGCGCATATCGCGGGAGGCGCCATGAAGCGGGCGATCTGGATCCTGTGGCCCTCGTTCATCGTCGGCGGCATCGGCGAGGTGCTGTTTTTCACCGTGTTCGATCCGCAGGAGCTGTACCTGTTCGGCGAGCCGAGCACGCTGAGCCGCATGGGCGTGTACACCATCGGCTTCTTCCTGTGCTGGGCGTTCGCCGCGGCCTCCAGCGCCTTCACCTGCTTCCTGCAGCGCGGCTCGAAGGAGATCAATCGATGAAACGGCTTTTTCTGCTGCTGGCGTTCGCCAGCCTGCCGGCCGCGGCGCAGGATGCCGAGCGCGGCAAGCTGGTCTACGAGACGCAGTGCGGCGGCTGCCACTACGAGCGCGTGCACCAGCGCGAGCGAGCGAAGTCGGACGTGAAGTCGCTCGCCGACCTGCGCGACCAGGTGGTGCTGCGCGCCGGCCAGACCGGCCGGCCGTTCACGCTCGAGGACCTCGAGGACGTCGCGGAGTATCTCAACCGCTCGTACTACCGGTTGACGCATTAGCCGGCGCCGCGGCGTATAGATCGAGATACTCCAGCGCCGGCCGCTCCCAGCCGTAGTCGCCGCGCATCGCGCGCTCGCGCATCTCCCGCCACGTGTCGGGCCGATGCTCGTACGTGGCGAGGCAGCGCCCGAGAGCGGCCTGCAGCTCCTCGCCCGTGGGCGCCTCGAACACGAAGCCATTGGCGCCGTCGGTCACCGTGTCGGCGAGCCCGCCGGTGCGGCGCACCACCGGCAGCGCCCCGTAGCGCATGGCGATCTTGTGCGCCAGGCCGCAGGGCTCGTAGCGCGAGCCGTGCAGCAGCACGTCGGCGCCCGCCTGCAGCCGGCGCTCCTCGTCCTCGGCGTAGGCGATGCGCACGGACAAACGGCCGCGAAAATGCGGTGCGAGGTCCTCGAAGCCCCGCTCGAGCGCGCGCTCGCCCGTGCCGAGCAGCGCGAACTGCAGGCGCGGGTGCTGCGCAAAAACCGCCGGCAGGCGCTCGAGCGTGACGTCGGCCATCTTCTGCCAGGTGATGCGACTGGCGAACGCGACGAGCGGCGCCTGGGAGTCCTGCGCCAGGTGCAGCTCGGCCTGCAGCGCAGCCTTGCATGCAATCTTCCCCTGCGGGGCGTCGGGCGAGAAGCGTGCTGCGATGCCGTCATACCTGCTCGGATCCCAGAGCTCGAGGTCGATGCCGTTCAGGATGCCGACGAGGTCGCCCGCGCGCTGCTCGAACAGCCCTTCCAGGCCGCAGCCGTACTCGGGCGTGCGCAGCTCGCGCGCGTAGGTCGGGCTCACCGTGTTGACGCGGTCGGCGAAGCGTACGCCGGCCTTGAGGAACGACAGCCGTCCCCAGAATTCCATGGCGTCGAACGCTACCCCCAGTTGCGCCGCGTGCTCGGCAGGAAAATTGCCCTGGAACGCCGCGTTGTGCACGGTGAACAGCGTGCGCGGCCGCGCACGCGGGGCGCGACCGATGAGGTAGAGCGCGAGGCCCGTCTGCCAGTCGTGGCAGTGCACCGCGTCGGGCTGCCAGTCGAGCCGCGCTTCGCCGAGCGCGATGCGCGCCGCGGCGTGGGCGAGCAGCCCGAAGCGCAGCCAGTTGTCCGGCCAGTCCTCGCCGTTCGGGTCCTGGTAGGGCGTGCCCAGGCGCAGGTACAGCGCGGGGCAGTCGAGCAGCCACACCGGCAGGCCGGAATCGGGCATCGCGCCTTCGATGAGGCGGGTCGACGGGATGCCGAGCATCGCGCCGAGATGCGCCGCGACGCGCGGCGCGTGCACCCGGTCGAGCGCCGATTCATAGGCCGGCATCAGGTAGCGCACGTCGGCGCCGTGGCGCGCGAGCGCGCGCGGCAGCGCCGCGCACACGTCGGCGAGGCCGCCGGTCTTGGCGAGCGGATGGATCTCGGAGGAAACGAGCAGTACGCGCATGTCCCTTCCCGCCGTGCCCATTGAAGCGCACCGGGCGCGGCGCGACTTGCGCTACATCAAAGCGGCGTCACAGCCAGGTCATCAGCCCCGTCTCGAACGGGTGCGCGAGCAGCTCGTGCTCGGGGTAGGCGCGCAGCCGGTACTCGATGCGCCCGCTCAGCTCGGGCGCGAATTCGAGCGCGTACAGGTGCTCGCCGCTTTCGCTGAGCGAGCGCTCGCTCGCCAGCCGGTAGCTTGCCGCCGGCGCGTCGGCGCCCGCGCGCATCAGCACCAGCTCCACCGCCACATCCCCGGGCTCGAGGCCGCCGAGGCGCGCCGCCACCGCGATGCGCACGCGCTCGCCGTGCTCGATGCGCGCGGGCGGATCGCCCGCGACGCGCAGCGCGACGCCGGGCCAGGCCGCGCGCACCCGCGCGTTCCAGCTCGCGAGCGCCGTCGCGCCGGCGTAGCCGTCGGCGGCGAGGCGCGCGCCGCGCGCCGCCGCCGGCAGGTACAGGCGCCCGACGTACTCCTCGAGCATGCGCATCGAGTTGAAGCGCGGCGCGACGCTCGCCATCGACTCCTTGGCCATCGCCACCCAGCCGGGCGAGAAGCCCGCGTCGTTGCGCGCGTAGTAGAGCGGCACGACGTGGTCCTGCAGCAGCTCGTAGAGCGTGCGCGCCTCCTCGGCGTCCCGGCGCGCCGCATCGAGCGCGCGCGAGGCGGGCTTGATCGCCCAGCCGTTCCTGCCGTCGTAGCCTTCCGCCCACCAGCCGTCGGTCACCGACAGGTTGACGACGCCGTTCATCGCCGCCTTCATGCCGGAGGTGCCGCAGGCTTCCAGCGGGTAGAGCGGGTTGTTCAGCCACACGTCCACGCCCGCCACCAGGCGCCGCGCGAGGCGCAGGTCGTAGCCCTCCACGAGCAGGATCCTCGATTCGAACTCGGGCAGGCGCGAGACCTCTACGATGCGCCGCATCAGCGCCTGGCCCGGCTCGTCGGCCGGGTGCGCCTTGCCGGCGAACAGTAACACCACCGAGCGCCCGGCGCGGCAGGCGATCTGGCGCAGCCAGTCGAGGTCGTGGAACAGGAGCGTGGCGCGCTTGTAGGTGGCGAAGCGCCGCCCGAAGCCGATGGTGAGCACGTCCGGCTGCGCGGGATCGGCGAGCCGGAGCATGCGCTCGAGATGCGTTTCCGAGCCCTGGTTGCGCGCGTGCTGGCGCGCCAGGCGGAAGCGCACGATGTGCAGCATCTGCGCCTTGAGCCCCTGGTGCACGCGCCAGAACTCCGCGTCCGGAATCGCACGCACTGCGTTCCAGCACTCGGGCTGGTACAGGCGCGTGGTCCAGTCTGCGCCGAGGCAGCGCGCGAACACGTCGTGCCAGGCATCCGACAGGTAGGTGGGCAGGTGCACGCCGTTGGTGACCGAGTCGAGCGGGTTCTCCTCGGGCTCGACCTGCGGCCACAGTGCGGCGAGCATGCGCTGCGAGACGCCGGTGTGGATGCGCGAGACGCCGTTACGCGCGCGCGAGGTGCGCACCGCGAGGTCGGTCAGGTTGAAGTGCTCGTTGCCCGGCGAGCGGCCGAGCGCGAGCGCCGCGTCGAGATGCGGCGCGAGCTCGGGAAATACGCTCTTCGCGTACTCGCGCACCACCTCCTCGGGAAAGGCGTCGTGGCCGGCTGCGACCGCGGTGTGCGTGGTGAACACGGCGTTCGCCGCCACGGCCTCGAACGCGGCGTCGAACGCGACGCCCGCCGCCACCAGGCGCCGCAGGCGCTCGAGCGACAGGAACGCCGGGTGGCCCTCGTTCATGTGCCAGCAGGTCGGTTCCAGCCCGAGCGCCTCGAGCGCGCGCGCCCCGCCCACGCCGAGCAGGATCTCCTGCTCGAGGCGCACGCCGCGGTTGCCTTCATACAGTCGGTGGGCGATGTCGCGATGCGCCTCGCGGTTCTCCTCCAGGTCGGTGTCCAGCAGATAGAGGGAGACGTGGCCTACCCGCGCGCGCCACACGCGTGAGTGGACAGTGCCGCCCGGCAACGGCACCGCCACTCGCACTTCGGCGCCGTCGGCGCGCCGCGCGGGCTCCACCGGCAGCAGCTCGAAGTCGTTGTCCACGTAGCGCGCCTGTTGCCGGCCGTCGGCGTCGATCGCCTGCTCGAAGTAGCCCTGGCGGTAGAGCAAGCCCACGCCCACGAACGGCAGGGCGAGGTCGCTCGCCGTCTTGCAGTGGTCACCCGCGAGGATGCCCAGACCCCCCGAGTAGATCGGCAGGCTCTCGTGCAGCCCGAACTCGGCGCAGAAGTACGCCACCAGGGCGCCGGCGCCGAAGCGCGCATCGGGCGTGCGCGGCGCGTGGTAGGCGTCGTAAGCGGCGAGCACCGCGTCGTAGGCGGCGACGAAGCCCGCGTCGCGCGCCGCCTCGTCGAGCCGGCGCTGCGCGATGTTGTGCAGCAGCGTCTTCGGGCTGTGATTGATCCCGGTCCACAGCGCCGGGTCGAGCTGCGCGAACAGCGTGCGCGTGCCGCGGTGCCAGCTGTACCAGAGGTTGCCGGCGAGCTCCGCGAGGCGCGCGATGCGCTCGGGCAGCCGCGGCCGGACGTCGAGTCGGTAGGGGGTTCCGCGCACGGGATGGGGAGGCTGAGGATGCGCAGTCTAGCGTAAGCTTGTCCTCGAGCAGATCACGTTCTCAGGCGCCGGTCGCGCCGAGCGCCGCGAGCGCCTTCGGGTCGGTGAGCGTGATGCGCTCGCGCTCGAGCTTCACCCAGCCGCGGGCCTCGAAACTTCGCAGCAGCCTGCTCACTATTTCGCGCACGCTGCCGAGCTCGTCGGCGAGCTTCTGGTGCGTGGCTTCGATCACCGGGCCGCGGTGGATCAGCATCTGCGCCAGGCGCTCATCCAGCCTTCTGAACGCGACTTCCTCCACCAGCTGCATCACTTCCGCGAGGCGCTCGCCGTACATGCCGAAGACGAAGTTGCGGAACGGCTCGTGCTCGAGCAGCAACGCATTGAACTCGGCCGGCGGCAGGTTGAGCAGCACCACGTCCCCCTCGGCGATGCCGCGCGCGGCGTAGTCCGAATGTCCGAGCAGGCAGCCGCCGGACATGATGCAGCCCTGGCCGGGCTCTACGCGGTAAAGCTGGATCTCGCGGCCGCTCGGCGCGGTCATCGTGACGCGCACCGCGCCCTCCAGCACCAGCGGGAAGCCGCGGCAGGGCTGGTCCGCGTCGAAGATCGCGCCGCCCGCCGGGACGCGCATGAGCTGCGCCTCGGCGAGCAGTCGCTCGAGTCGCGCGGGCGCGAGCCCGGCGAGCGCCGGGAAGCGCTCGATGAGCAGCCGTTGCGTCGCTTCGCGGTCGGGGGCGGGCACCTCCCGAGTTTAGCCCGCCGGCCGTTGACCTCGGTCAAGGAGCCGGCCTCTCCCGCGCACCATTATGGAACCGCGGTCACAGACCGGGGCGGGGGCGGTCGGTAGGCTGGCGGCTATCGACTTTTTCGACCTCATGGAGCAACAATGATCACCGAAAGAATCATCCGCAGCTTCGCCGGCGCCGTCGTGCTCGCCTCGCTGGCGCTGGGCGTCTGGATCGACCGGAACTTTCTCTGGCTGACCGCCTTCGCCGGCCTGAACCTGTTGCAGAGCGGTTTCACGCGCTTCTGCCTGCCGGAGATCGTCCTGAAGGAGCTGGGCATCGGCTGCCCCGTGAACGCCGAGGCGCGCGCGTGAGCCAGGAGTTCGTTCAGATCGCGTGTGCCAGCTGCCTCGCGGCGAACCGCGTGCCCGTTGCGCGCCTGGCCGAGGACCCGAAGTGCGGCAAGTGCGGCGCGGCGCTGCTGGACGGCGCCCCGGTCGAGTTGCGCGAAGACCAGTTCGAGGCCTTCGTGCAGCGCACCGGGCTGCCGGTGCTCGCCGACTTCTGGGCGCCCTGGTGCGGCCCGTGCCGCGCCATGGCGCCGCACTTCGAGCGCGCCGCAGCCGAATTGAAGGACCGCGTTCGCCTGGTGAAGGTGAACACCGAGGAGGCGCCGGGGCTCGCGCAGCGCTACGGCATCCACGCCATCCCTACGCTGGTGCTGTTCAAGGGCGGCGTCGAAGCGAAACGCATGTCCGGCGCGCTCGATGCGGGGGCGCTCGCTCGATGGGCCGCCTGACGGCGCTCGCATTGGCGGGATTGCTCGCCGCCTGCGGCGAGGCGCCGGCGCCGAAGGCGCCGTCGGCGCCCGCGACAGCGCTGAAAACCGCCGCCGTCGAGCTGCGCGACATCGAGCTCACCACCTCGGCGGAAGCCGTGGTCGAGGCGGTGCGCCAGTCCACGGTCTCGGCGCAGATCGCGGGGCGCATCGTGGATCTGCGCTTCGACGTCGGCGATTACGTGAAGCAGGGCGCGGTCATCGCGCGCATCGACGAGCGCGCGGTGGCGCAGGCTGCGGAGGCGAGCGAGGCGCAGGTGCGCGAAGCCCAGGCCGCGCTTGCGAACGCGCGCGCGAACTACGAGCGCTCCCGGCAGCTCCTCGCGCAGAAGTTCATCAGCCAGGCGGCGCTCGACCAGGCCGAGGCCGCGTACAAGGCGGCGCAGGCGCGCGTGAGCGCGCTCATCGCGGGGGCGGGCGCGGCGGCCACCGAACGGAGCTTCGCCACCATCGTCGCGCCCTACAGCGGCGTGGTGTCCGCGCGCCACGTGGAGCTCGGCGAGATGGCCACTCCCGGGCGCCCGCTGATGACCGGGTTCGACCCTTCCACGCTGCGCGTGGTGGCGACCGTGCCGCAGGCGCAGGTGGCCGCGATCCGCGCGCTCGGCAAGGCGAAGATCGAAGTGCCCTCGCTCGGGCGCTGGGTGGAGGTGAAGAGCATGACGATCGTGCCGGCAGCCGACCCGCGCACGCATACGACACGCATCCGGCTGGACCTGCCCGCGGACGTGCGCGGCGTGGTGCCGGGAGTCTACGCGCGAGCCCACTTCGTGGTGGGTACCGCGCCCAAGCTCCTCGTGCCGCGCGCCGCGGTGGTGAGAAGGAGCGAAGTTACGGCCGTCTATGTGGTCGACGAGCGTGGCCATGCGCGGCTGCGCCAGGTGCGGCTGGGCGCCGCGGGCGATGAAGCGTCGATCGAGGTGCTCGCCGGGCTGCAGCCGGGCGAGCGCGTGGCGCTGGAGCCGGTCAAGGCGGGAATGGCGCCGGGGGCCTGACGATGGGCGCCTCCGGTCGCATCGCGCGCTTCTTCCAGGATTCCCAGCTCACCCCGCTCCTTGCGCTGGTGGCGTTCCTGCTCGGCGTGTTCGCCGTGGCGGTGACGCCGCGCGAGGAGGAGCCGCAGATCAACGTCACCATGGCGAACGTGCTGGTGCCGTTCCCGGGCGCCTCGGCGCGCGACGTCGAGGCGCTCGTCGCCACGCCCGCCGAGCAGGTGTTCGCACAGATGAGCGGCGTGGAGCACGTGTTCTCGGTGTCGCGCCCCGGCATGGCGGTGCTCACCGTGCAGTTCGAGGTCGGCGTGCCGCGCACCGAGGCGCTCGTGCGCCTGTACAACACCGTGCAGTCGAACCGCGACTGGGTCTCGCCCAACCTCGGCATCGGCGAGCCGATCGTGAAGCCCAAGGGCATCGACGACGTGCCGGTGGTGACACTCACGCTGTGGAGCGCGGACCCCGCCACCGGCGCCTACGAGCTGGAGCGCGTGGCGCACGCGGCCGAAGTGGAGCTCAAGCGCGTCGCCGGCACGCGCGAGGTGCAGACGCTCGGCGGCCCCGGGCGCGCGGTGCGCGTGCTGATGGACGCCGACCGCATGAACGCGCACGGCGTCTCGCCGCTCGATCTCGCCAACGCGCTGCAGCTCGCCAACGTGTCGCTGCCCGCGGGCAGCATCGTGCGCGACAACCGCGAGGTGGTGGTCGAGACCAACAACTACCTGGAGTCGGCCGCCGACGTCGCCGCGCTCGTGGTCGGCGCGCACGACGCTCGCCCGGTGTACGTGAGCGACGTCGCCGAGGTGCTGGACGGCCCGGCGCAGCCCGCGCGCTACGTCTGGACCGGCTCGGCGCAGGGCGAGCACCCGGCGGTCACGCTGCAGGTGACCAAGAAGCCCGGCGAGAACGCCGTGGGCGTCGCCGAGCGCGTGCTGGCGCGCGCCGCGGAGCTGCGCGGCACGGTGATCCCGGATGCGGTGCAGGTGAGCGTGACGCGCAACTACGGCGCCACCGCCAACGACAAGGCGCAGCAGCTCATCAAGAAGCTGATCTTCGCCACGCTATCGGTGATCGTGCTGGTCTTCGCCACGCTCGGCTGGCGCGAAGCCTTCATCGTAGGCGTCGCGGTGCTGCTCACGCTGGCGACGACCCTCTTCGCCTCCTGGGCCTGGGGCTTCACCTTGAACCGGGTTTCGTTGTTCGCGCTCATCTTCTCCATCGGGATACTGGTGGATGACGCCATCGTGGTGGTGGAGAACATCCATCGCCGCATGGGCCTGGAATCGAAATCGCTCGCCGACATCATCCCGCTCGCCGTGGACGAGGTGGGCGGCCCCACCATCCTCGCCACCTTCACCGTGATCGCGGCGCTGCTGCCGATGGCCTTCGTCACCGGCCTGATGGGCCCGTACATGAGCCCGATCCCGATCAACGCCAGCATGGGCATGCTGATCTCGCTCGCCATCGCCTTCACGGTGACGCCGTGGCTGGCGCTGAAATTCTTCGGCAAGAAGCGCCACGCCGCGGAGTCCGGGCGCCTGGAGCGCGTGGCGCGGCGCGTCCTCGGCCCGTTCATCGCTTCCGCGGGCTGGCGTCGCGGTCTGCTGCTGGCGATCCTCGCGCTCATCGCCGCCTCGGTGTCGCTCGCCGGCGTGAAGCTGGTGGTGCTGAAGATGCTGCCGTTCGACAACAAGTCGGAGTTCCAGGTGGTGGTGGACATGCCCGCCGGCACGCCGCTTGAAGTGACCGCGGCGGCGTTGCGCGACCTCGGCGCGCATCTGGCGACCATACCGGAGGTCACGGACTACCAGGCCTACGCGGGGCTCTCGGCGCCGATCAATTTCAACGGCCTGGTGCGCCAGTACTACCTGCGCGCGCTCCCCGAGCAGGGCGACCTGCAAGTGAACCTCGCACCGAAGGAGGCGCGCGACCGCAAAAGCCACGACATCGCGCAGGCCGTGCGGCCGCGGCTGGAGGAAATCGGGCGCAAGTGGGATGCGAAGGTGAAGGTGGTGGAGGTGCCGCCGGGCCCGCCGGTGCTCTCGCCGATCGTCGCCGAGATCTACGGCCCCGACGAGCCGGGACGCATCCGCGCGGCCAAGCAGGTGCGCGAAGCGCTCGCCGCCACGCCCGGCATCGTAGGCATCGACGACACGGTGGCGGACGCCGCGCCGCGCATCCGGCTGGTCGTCGACCAGGGCAAGGCCGCGCTCGCCGGCGTCGCGCGGCGCGACGTCGCCGAGGCGATTCGCACGGGGCTCGCGGGCGCCGATGTGACGGTCCTGCACGACGGGCAGTCGAAGTACGAGGTGCCGGTGAGGATCACGCTGCCGCCGGAGCGCCAATCCGATCTCGCCGAGCTGCTCAAGCTGTCCGTGCGCGCGCCCTCGGGTGCGCTGGTGCCGCTGTCGGAGCTGGTGATCCCGATCGCGGACGAGCGCGACCGGCCGATCCATCACAAGGACCTGCTGCCGGTGGTGTACGTGGTCGCCGACCAGGCGGGGGAGGTCGACAGTCCACTCTACGGCATGTTCGCGGCGCGCGGCAAAGTCGCGGGCGCGGCGCTGGAGGACGGCGGGGTCCTCGGCGAGTACTTCATCCGCCAGCCCTCCGACCCCTACCGCGAATACGCGATCAAGTGGGACGGCGAGTGGCAGGTGACCTACGAGACCTTCCGCGACATGGGGTTGGCCTACGGCGTGGGCCTCATCCTCATCTATCTCCTGGTGGTGGCGCAGTTCAAGTCGTACGTCACGCCGCTCGTCATCATGGCGCCGATCCCGCTGACCGTGATCGGCGTGATGCCGGGGCACGCGCTGCTCGGCGCCAACTTCACCGCCACCTCGATGATCGGCATGATCGCGCTCGCCGGCATCATCGTGAGGAACTCGATCCTGCTCGTCGACTTCGTGAACCTGAAGCTCGCCGAAGGCATGCCGCTCGAGGAGGCCGTGATCCAGTCGGCCGCCGCGCGCGCGAAGCCCATCGCGCTGACGGGCCTCGCGGCGATGCTCGGGGCGGCTTTCATCCTCGACGACCCCATTTTCAACGGACTGGCCATCGCGCTCATCTTCGGCATCCTGGTGTCGACCGTGCTCACGCTGGTGGTGATCCCGGTCCTCTACTACGTAGCGATGCGCGTGCGGCTTGCTCCGGCAGGACCGGCATGAACGCTGCGAATAGACACGGCTCACGCAGCGCGCTCGTACAGCACCGCCTGCTCGACTTCTTCCACGGTCAAGTCGTAGTCTGCAGCGACGTCAGCCGCCACTTCCTTGGCGTCGATCCTCCCAGCGATGGCCGCGGTCGAAATGCCGGCCCGCGCCACGACGGGCCGGCCGAAGGCGATCTTGGGATCGATGGCGATCGTCCGGGGTACAAGGGTTTCGGCGGACACAAACGGATAGAGCCGGACCGGGAATTTCCACTCATCCCACTCGACGCGCTTCAAGTGCTCTTCGAATACCTTGCGCATGGCGAGCTGGCCGGAGGCGGAGAGTTCGATCAGCTCACCGTAACGATCAAGGAACAATCGCCCCGCATCGGTGCGGAGTTCCTTGCGAAGCAGCAAGCGGTCGATCTTGAGCGTTCTTTCGGCGTAAGCCAGGGCCTCGCGCATGTCACTGAGGGAGACGCCATGGTCCGTCCGGAGCGAGCGCAGCACGTGGGCTTCGATCAGGTTCCAGAATGACAGTGTCGGAGGCTGCTTCCGGGGCGGATGGATTACGGGCCGGAACTGGCCGACAGTCCCCTTCGCCTTGGGGTAAGCGCGCCCAGCCACCCACGACCTTAGTGTCGCGACAGGCAACTTCAGGTAGCGGGCGGCCTCCGCCAAGCCATAGGCCGGCTGGCTTCTCAGATCGTGCTTTTCGGCGTCTCTCCGGGCTTTCGCGTCCATGTGGAGCATTATCTCGCCGAAAAGGGAGTATTCACTGAAACGGTGGTCGAAAACGCGGCGCTCGCCGCTTCAGACGCTGCTCTGATGGTTGACTGCGGGTGTCTGCGTGACGGCAGTGAAGCCTCTGTTCCTGCAAGCGCCCGATAGCGCCGACAGGGCGCCGTTGACGTAGGTCAAAGGGCCCGCTCGCGCGCCGCGTAAGCTCCCCCGCATGAAACGCGACGAGGATTTCGACGCCCCCGCCCTGATGGCGCTGGAGGCGGACCGGCTGGCGCACGCGCACGCCGCGCGCGCCACCGCCGGCCTGTCGCCCGTGGCCCTGACGCTCGCTTTCACCGATTGGGCGATGCACCTTGCCGCCGCGCCGGGCAAGCAGGCCGAGCTCGCGCGCAAGGCCGGACGCAAGTGGCTGCGCTACCTGAACTTCCTCGGCCACGCGATGCGCGGCGCCGACTGCCCGCGCTGCATCGAGCCGCTGCCGCAGGACTCGCGCTTCGCGGGCGAAGCCTGGCGCCAGTGGCCCTTCAACGCCATCCACCAGGGCTTCCTTCTCTGGCAGCAGTGGTGGTGGAACGCGACCACCGGCGTGCGCGGCGTCTCGCCGCACCACGAGGACGTGGTCACCTTCACCATGCGCCAGATGCTGGATCTCTGGTCGCCGTCGAATTTCCCCTGGAGCAACCCCGAGGTGCTGCGCGCCGCCTGGTCGCAGGGCGGCCTCAACTTCGCCAACGGCGCGGCGCACTTCGCCGACGACTGGCGCCGCGAGGCGCTGGGCGAGCCGCCCGCGGGCGCGGACGCGTTCGTGCCTGGAAGGGACGTGGCGGTCACGCCGGGGAAGGTGGTGATGCGCAACCGCGTCGCCGAGCTGATCCAGTACTCGCCCTCGACGCCGCAGGTTCACCCGCAGCCGATCCTCATCGTGCCGGCGTGGATCATGAAGTACTACATCCTCGATCTCTCGCCGCACAACTCCCTGGTGAAGTACCTGGTGGACCAGGGGCACACGGTATTCATTCTCTCGTGGAAGAATCCGGCGCCGCAGGATCGCGACCTGTCGATGGACCACTATCGGCGCCTCGGCGTCATGGCGGCGCTCGATGCGATCGGCAAGATCGCGCCCGCGCAGAAGGTGCACGCTGCGGGCTACTGCCTGGGCGGCACGCTCCTCGCGATCGCCGCGGCGGCGATGGCGCGCGACGGCGACGAGCGCCTCGCGAGCATGACGCTGCTCGCCGCGCAGGTGGACTTCGAGGAAGCGGGCGAGCTGACGCTGTTCATCGACGACAGCCAGGTGAGCCTGCTCGAGGACATGATGTCGGCGCAGGGCTATCTGGACACGCGCCAGATGGCGGGGGCATTCCAGCTTCTCAGATCGAACGACCTTATCTGGTCCAAGCGCGTCAAGGAGTACCTCATGGGGACGCGCGCGCCGATGACCGACCTCATGGCCTGGAACGCCGACGCCACGCGCATGCCTTACGCCATGCACAGCGAGTACCTGCGACGGCTGTTCCTGAGGAACGACCTGACCGCCGGACGCTACGAGGTCGACGGACGGCCGGTGGCGCTCACCGACATCCGCGCGCCGCTGTTCGCCGTCGGCACGACGCGCGACCACGTGGCGCCGTGGCGCTCGGTGTACAAGGCGGAGCTGTATACGCACGTCGATACCACGTTCCTGCTCGCGAGCGGCGGGCACAACGCGGGCATCGTGAGCGAGCCGGGGCACGACGGGCGCAGCTATCAGGTGGCGACGCGCGGACGCGACGTGCCGCACGTGGACGCCGAAGCGTGGCTCGCGCAGACCCAGAGGCGCGAGGGCTCCTGGTGGCCCGAGTGGCAGCAGTGGCTCGCGCAACGCTCCGGGACGCCGGCGGCGCCGCCGCCGATGGGCGCCGCGCTGGGCGAGGCGCCGGGCGAATACGTGATGCAGCACTGAACCCGAGGAGAGCACCATGGCAAGCGACGAATCGAAGGCAATGCTGGACGCGTGGAAGCGCCAGCTCGACACCGCGATGCGCGTGACCGAGGCGATCATCGAAGGCTCGACGCGCATGCACGAGGTGCAGATCGAGGCGGCGACCGACGCGCATGCCGACGCGGTAGCCACGCAGAAAGCGCTGGCGGGCGCGGGCGATCCGGCGCAGCTGCTGCGCATCCAGACCGAGTGGTACGTGGCCAACCAGCGGAAGTCGATGGAGTACTGGAAAGGCCTGTACGAGGCCGCGGCCGAGACCAACGCGAAGCTCATGAGCTGCCTGCGCGAGGCCGCGCCGAAGATCGACTGAAGGAGACCCGCGATGCCCGCCAAGCAGCTGCTGTTCGGTGAAACCGCCCATGCCAGGCTGGTGAAGGGCATGAACATCCTCGCCGACGCCGTGCGCGTCACGCTCGGCCCCAAGGCGCGCACCGTGGTGCTGGAGCGGTCCTGGGGCGCGCCCAGCGTCATCAACTCGGGCGTGATCGTCGCCAAGGAGATCGAGCTCGCCGACCCGTTCGAGAACATGGGCGCGCAGATGGTGCGCGAGGTGGCGAGCAAGACCGCGGAGGTCGCGGGCGACGGCACCACCACGGCGACGCTGCTCGCCGCGGGCATCGTCACCGAGGGCATGAAGTACGTCGCCGCGGGCATGAACCCGATGGACCTGAAGCGCGGCATCGACCGGGCGGTGGCGTGCGTGGTCGAGGAATTGAAGCGCATGGCCAAGCCCTGCGCCACGCGCAAGGAGATCGCGCAGGTCGGCTCGATCTCCGCCAACAACGACGCGTCGATCGGCGAAATGATCGCCGACGCCATGGAAAAGGTCGGCCGCGAGGGCGTGATCACGGTGGAGGACGGCAAGGGCCTCGCCAACGAGCTCGAGCTGGTCGAGGGCACGCAGTTCGACCGCGGCTTCCTGTCGCCCTATTTCATCAACAACGCGGAAAAGCAGAGCGTGGTGCTCGAGGACGTCCTCATCCTCCTGCACGACAAGAAGATCTCCACCATCCGCGAGCTGCTGCCGCTGCTCGAGCACGTGGCGAAGCTCGGCAAGCCGCTGCTCATCGTCGCCGAGGAGGTGGAGGGCGAAGCGCTCGCCACGCTGGTGGTGAACACGCTGCGCGGCGTGATCCGTTCTTGCGCGGTGAAGGCGCCGGGCTTCGGCGACCGCAGGAAGGCCATGCTGGAGGACCTCGCGGTGCTCACCGGCGGCCAGGTGGTCGCCGAGGAGGCGGGGCTCACGCTGGAGAAGGCCGAGCCGACCGTGCTCGGCCGCGCGCGGCGCGTGGAGATCGACAAGGACGACACCACGATCATCGGCGGCGCGGGCGACCCGAAAGCGATCGATGCGCGCGTCGCCACGATCAAGCAGCAGGTGGAAGAGGCGACCAGCGACTACGACAAGGAGAAGCTGCAGGAGCGCGCCGCCAAGCTCTCGGGCGGCGTGGCGCTGATCCGCGTCGGCGCGGCCACCGAGACCGAGATGAAGGAAAGGAAGAGCCGCACCGAGGACGCGCTGCACGCGACGCGCGCCGCGGTCGAGGAGGGAATTCTCCCGGGCGGCGGCGTGGCGCTGCTGCGCACGCGCGCGCGGGTGGGCGTGCTCAAAGGCGACAACGCCGACCAGGATGCGGGCATCCGCATCGTGCTGCGCGCGCTGGAGGAGCCGTTGCGCCAGATCGTAAGCAACGCCGGCGCGGAGCCGGCGGTGGTGCTGCAGCGCGTGGTCGAGGGCGAGGGCGATTTCGGCTACAACGCGGCGAGCGGCGAGTACGGCGACCTGGTGGCGATGGGCGTGCTCGATCCCGCGAAGGTGACGCGCGCCGCGCTGCAGAACGCCGCGTCGATCGCGGGCCTGATCCTCACCACCGACTGCATGATCGCCAAGGCGCCGGAGAAGGAGGCGGCGCCCGCAGGCGCCGAGTTCGAGCAATGAGCGCCTACCGCCGGATCCTCGTGGCGGTGGACGGCAGTCCCGCCGCCGAGCGCGGCCTGCGCGAGGCAATCCGCCTGGCGAAAGCGCAGCGCGCACGGCTTTTCATCCTGCACGTGGTCAATGCGTTCTTCGCCTACGACTACATGGAAGGCGCCGCGGTCGGCGCCGACGTCATGGCGCTGCTGCGCGACGCGGGACGCCGCGTTCTCGCCAGGGCGCTCGCGGGCGCGCGCAAGCAGGGCGTGCGCGCGACCGCGGTGACGCGCGAGATCGTCGGCGGCGCGGCCGCCGACCCGATCGCGCGCGAGGCGAGAAGGCTGCGCGCCGATCTCATCGTGCTCGGCACGCACGGCCGGCGCGGCGTGCGCCGCCTCGTGCTCGGCAGCGACGCCGAGCAGGTGGTGAGGACGGCGACCGTGCCCGTGCTGCTGGTGCGGGCCGCGCGGCGGTGAAAGCGCCGGGCTGATTGCCTGCATAATCCAGGCAGGCGATGTCCGAGATTGTGCTCGAGGGGGTGTCCAAGCACTACGGCGCGGTGCGCGCCGTGGACGGCGTGAGCTTTCGCGCCGCGGCGGGAAAGTTTCTCGTGCTGCTCGGGCCTTCGGGCTGCGGCAAGTCCACGGTGCTGCGCCTCATCGCCGGCCTGGAGGACGTGACCCGGGGAAAGATCCTCATCGCGGGCCGCGACGTCACTCGCCTCGAGCCGGACAAGCGCCGCATCTCGATGGTGTTCCAGTCCTATGCCCTCTTTCCGCACCTGTCGGTGGCCGAGAATATCGTCTTCGGGCTGAAGGTGCGCCGCACGCCGCCGGCGGAGCGCAACGAGCGCCTGGCGCGCGTCGCCGAGCTGGTCGGGCTCACCGAGCAGATGGCGCGCAAGCCCTCGCAGCTCTCGGGCGGCCAGCGCCAGCGCGTCGCGCTCGCGCGCGCCGTCGTCGCCGAGAACAGGATCTGCCTGATGGACGAGCCGCTGTCGAACCTCGATGCGCAGCTGCGCCACGGCATGCGCGTCGAGATCCGCGCGTTGCAGCAGCGCCTGGGCATGACGGTGGTCTACGTCACCCACGACCAGGTCGAGGCGATGAGCATGGCCGACCGCGTGATCCTCATGCGCGAGGGGCGCATCGAGCAGGAGGGCTCGCCCGAGGAGCTGTACGCGCGGCCCGCGAGCGTCTTCGCCGCGCGCTTCATCGGCACGCCACCGATGAACATCGTCGCCCTGGCCGACGGCGCGCGCGGGGGGGTGATCCGCGGCGCACCCGGGGCCGTGGTGCTCCCGGGCCGCGGCGCGGGGCGCATGCTGGGGGTGCGCCCCGAGCACGTCATGCTGGTGGCCGACGGCGGCGTGCCGGGAACCGTGTCGAGTGCCGAGTACCATGGTGCCGATACCGTGCTCACGGTCCGGGTCGGCGAGGAGTCGCTGCACGTGCGTACGCCGGGCCGCGTGCCGCTTGGCGAGGGCGCCGCGGTGCGACTGGGCTGGAAGCCCGAGGAGATGCATGTTTTCGACGCCGCAAGCGGAATGCGTCAGCAAGCTGAAATGCAAATGGCTTAACCTGAGTGATTCAACGGAGGAAACCATGAGACCGCTTATCGCACTACTGCTCGCAGGACTGCTCGCGGCCGCCGCCCCGGCGCGCGCCGATACCGAGCTCACGTTCTACTACCCGATCGCCGTCGGCGGGCCGCTCACCAAGGTGATCGACGGCCTCGCCCGGGACTTCGAGAAGGAGCATCCCGGCATCAAGGTCAACCCGATCTACGCCGGCAATTACGACGACGCGCGCATCAAGGCGCTCGCGGCGCTCAAGGCGGGACAGTCGGCGCCCCTGTCGGTGCTGTACTCCATCGACCTGTATGAGCTGCTGGAGCAGGACGTGATCGTGCCCTGGGACGACGTCGCCGCCACGGCCGAGGAAAAGGCCTGGCTGAAGGCGTTCTATCCCTCCCTGATGATGAACGGCATCTACAAGGGCAAGGTCTACGGCATCCCGTTCCAGCGCTCGACCATCGTGCTGTACTGGAACAAGGAGGCGTTCAAGGAAGCCGGGCTGAATCCGGACCAGCCGCCCGCCAACTGGAAGGAAATGGCGCAGATGGCCGGGAAGCTCGTGAAGAAGGACGCGGGCGGCAACGTGCAGCGCTGGGGCGTGATGGTGCCTTCCACCGGCTACCCGTACTGGATGTTCCAGGCCTTCGCGCGCCAGAACGGCCACGACCTCATGAACAGGGACGGCAACCGCACCAACTACGCGCATGCGGACGTGATCGCGGCGCTGCAGTACTGGCGAGACCTCGGTGCGAAGCACAAGGTGATGCCCCAGGGCACGGTCGAGTGGGGCACGTTGCGCCAGCAGTTCACCGAGGGCAAGACGGCGATGATGTGGCACACCACCGGCAACCTCACCGCGGTGAAAAACAGCGCCAAGTTCCCGTTCGGCGTGGCCATGCTGCCCGCGTCCAAGCAGCGCGGCTCGCCCACCGGCGGCGGCAACTTCTACCTGTTCAAGAAGACCACCCCCGAGGAGCGCAAGGCGGCGCTGGCGTTCGTCATGTGGATGACCACGCCCGAGCGCGCCGCCGACTGGAGCATCGCCACCGGCTACGTCGCCGTGCGGCCCGAGGCCTACGAGACGCCCAAGCTGAAGGAATACGCGCAGGGCTTCCCGCAGGCGGTCGTGGCGCGCGACCAGTTCAAGTACGCCACCGCCGAGCTCGCGACCTTCCAGACCGGCCGCGTGCGCAAGCTCCTCGACGACGCGATCCAGGCGGCGCTCACGGGCCAGAAGACGCCGGCCGCCGCGCTGAAGGCGGCGCAAGGCGAGGCCGACAGGCTGCTCAAGCCCTACCGCTAGCGCGATGAAGGCCGTCTACGGCTGGCTACTGCTCACGCCGGCCGCGATCCTGCTCGTCGGGTTCACGCACTACCCGGCGGCGGCGACGCTGTTCGACAGCCTGTTCTCCACCGGGACGGTGGTGCGTCCGTCCCGGTTCGTGGCCCTGGGCAACTACGCGTCGCTCGCCGACGACCCGATCTTCTGGCAGGTGCTGGGCAACAACTTCTGGTTCGCGCTCGGCACCATCCCCACTTCGATGGCGCTCGCCATGCTGATGGCGATCTGGGTGAACGACCGGCTGCCGGCGCGCGCGCTGGTGCGCATGGCGTACTTCACCCCCACCGTGCTGCCGATGATCGCGGTGGCCAACCTTTGGCTGTTCTTCTACACGCCGCAGATCGGGCTGCTGGACCAGATCGGGGCCCTCTTCGGCGTGGCGAGCCATAACTGGCTCGGCGATCCGGACACCGCGCTCGCCTGCACCATGGCGATGGTGGTCTGGAAGGAGGCGGGCTTCTTCATGATCTTCTACCTCGCGGCGCTGCAATCGCTCGCGCCCGAACTGGAGGAGGCGGCGAAGATGGAAGGCGCGTCGCGCTGGTACTTCTTCCGCCGCGTGACCTTCCCGCTGCTCATGCCGACGACGCTGTTCGTGATGGTGAACGCGACCATCAACTCGTTCAAGCTGGTGGACCACCTGTTCATCCTCACCAAGGGCGGGCCGGACAACGCTTCGAGCCTGCTGCTGTACTACATCTACCAGGTGGCGTTCAGCTTCTTCGACACGGCCTACGCCTCGACGCTGACGGTGGTGCTGCTCGTGCTCCTCGCGGGCCTGGCGGTGGTGCAGTTCCAGCTGGTCGAGCGGCGGGTGCACTACCGATGAGCCCCGCCGGCCGCCGCGCGCCGCCGATCGAGACCGCCGCGGCCTGGCTGCTCGCGCTGCTGTGGCTCTCGCCGCTGCTCTACGCCTTCTGGGCGGCGTTCCACCCGGTGGAGTACGCCACGCATTTCGACCCGCTCGCGCCGCTCACGCTGGGGAATTTCGCCAAGGCCTGGACCTACGCGCCGTTCCCGCGCCACTTCCTCAACACCGTGATCCTGGTGACGATGGTCCTGGCCGCGCAGCTCGTGCTGTGCACGCTCGCCGGCTACGCTTTCGCGCGGTTCGACTTCGCCGGGCGCGACATCGCCTTCGGCCTGGTGCTGGTGCAGCTGCTGATCATGCCCGAGGTGCTGATCGTGGAGAACTACCGCATCATGAGCCGCCTGGGGCTCGTCGACACCATCCTCGGCATCGGCCTGCCGTACATGGCGAGCGCCTTCGGCATATTCCTTTTGCGCCAGACCTTCAAGACGGTGCCGCGCGAGCTCGAGGACGCTGCGCGCGTAGAGGGGTGCTCGTTCGTCGGCGTGCTGTGGCGCGTGTACGTGCCGCTCGCGCGCCCGACCTACCTCGCCTATGGCCTCGTGTCGGTGAGCTACCACTGGAACAATTTCCTGTGGCCGCTCATCATCACCAACACCGTGAATACGCGTCCCCTCACCGTGGGCCTCGCCATCTTCGGCGCGCCCGAGTCGGGCGTGGACTGGGGGGTGATCAGCGCGGGCACCCTGATGGCGGTCGCGCCGCTGCTCGTCGCGTTCCTGCTGTTCCAGCGCCAGTTCATGCAGTCGTTCATGCAGGCGGGGATCAAATGACGGCCGTCGTCAGCTGGAACGTCCAGAACGGCAGAGGCTGCGACGGCGTCACCGATCTCGCGCGCATCGCGCGCGTAGTGAAGGCGATGGGCGAGCCGGATGTCGTCTGCCTGCAGGAGATCGCATGCCACGACCCCGCGTTCGGCGACGGCGCGGACCAGGTCGCCGAGCTGCAAGGGCTGTTTCCGGGATTCGAGGCGCTCTTCGGCCCCGCGCTGTCGCGCGGCGCGCGCCAGTACGGCAACCTGATCCTCTCGCGCCTGCCGGTGCTGCAGGTCTTCAACCACCTGCTGCCGCATCCGCCGCACAAGGACGTCAAGCACATGCAGCGCCAGGCGATCGAGGTCGTGGTCGAGGCGCGAGCGGGTGCGCTGCGCGTGATCACCACGCACCTCGAGTACTACTCGGAAGCGCACCGCGCCGCGCAGATCGGGCGGCTGCGCGCGCTCCAGGACGAGGTCGCCGCGAACGAGGCGCAGCCGTCCAGGCCCGACAAGAGCCCCTACGATCCGACGCCGCGCCCCGCGTCGCTCGTGCTGTGCGGAGACTTCAACCTCCTCCCGGACGACGCGGCGTACCGTGCGCTGTTCCAGCCGCCGCTGGTCGATGCCTGGCGCCACGCGCGGCCGGGCGCTCCGCATCCGCCGACCACGGGCCAGTTCGACCGCAAGCAATGGCCGCTCGGCGGGCACTGCCGGGATTACTTCGCGGTGACGGCGGACGTGGCGGCGCGCATCGCGGCGATCGACGCCGACCTCGCCACCGACGCCTCCGACCACCAGCCGACGAGGCTAGTGCTGCGGTAGCTCGTCGGGCGCGGACAGCCACTCGAAGGTGGCGCGCACGAAATCGCCGCCGCGCCGGACCACCTTCAGGCAGCGCAGGTAGCGAACGGCGTCGCCCTCCTGCGCTTCGTAGATGCGCCCTTCCTTCCAAGCCTCCGGCGCCAGCAGGAGGTTGGGCGGTAGCGACGGCTCCGCGCCGTCCGACAGGATCACGGCATGGACGCTGCTCTGGACGAATTGTCGCGACGAGGCATTGGTGAAAACGCCGTCGGCGTACTGTTCCAGCACTTCGCGCAGCGACACCGCCCGGGGATTGCGGCTCAGGACCGCGATGTCGGCGTGCAGGCCGCCGCCCGGCCCGGCGTGCATGCGTCGGACCATGCCCGCCCAGCGCTCGCCGCCGTCGCGCGGCGACACGCCGACCACTTCGCCGCACTTCACCCAGGCGCGACTCGCCGGCGCCACCTGCGCGCCGAGCTCGCTGCCGCCTTCGCCCTGCATCTCCCAGGTTTCCGGGGGCTGCGGCGCGCCGGCCGAGGCATCGGCCAGCGAGAGCTCGTGCGCGCCCTGCCGCTTCTCGGACAGGTACTGCCAGAGCTGGCCGTAGCCGTGCACGATCTGCAGCGTGCCGGAGGCGGGCGCATGCTGGGGCGGCGCATACGGGCAATCGGCACGCCAGAAGGTGCGCAGGTGCTGCACGGTGCTCGACTGCACCGCAGGCGACATGTCCTTGCCGAAGGGCCTGAAGTCCTCGAGCTTGCCGGTCTGCAGCTGCCGCGCGATGCGCTCGAGAGAGTCGTAGCCCATGCCGGGGCCGAAATAGCGCGTGCTCGCCGCCAGCTGCCGCCCATTCGCGCGCCGCGGCGGGAATTCGCTTTCCGGCTCGAAGCAGAAGGGATTGTCGGCGACGCCGGGCTGGCGCAGCGTGAACTCGGCGCCCAGCTGCTCGACGACGCGCTCGGTGACCTCGATCTGCTCCGGGGCCATCATGTCGGGCGCGCTCACGCGCAGCATGAGCAGGCGCAGGAGCTCCTGCTCCACCGTGGTCATCGTGCGTTGACCCGACTGCGCGTGGACCGGCGCGGTGGCGCACCCGGCATTTTCCGCGGCGGCGTGTATGGCGTACGCCACCCGCCAGAGCCTGCCCGGCACGCTCTCGTAATGCACGAGATGGATCTTGGCGAGCGTGCGGCACGCGGACAAGGCGCGCGCCGCGCTTTGCGCGGTGAGCTGGGCGCCCGCAGACGCGCACAGGCCGCGCGCCAGGCGCGACTGGTATCCGGCCAGCGATTTCCAGATGACATCGCGCGCGGCCGGCGTGCCCGCCGAGCCGGCGAAGCATCGCGCCAGCATCGCGGCGACGTGCGGCGCGCCTGCGTCCTGGATCGGTGCGAGCACCTCGTACCGCCCCGCGCCGCTGCCGTACGCCTCCAGCTGCGCTGCCAGCTCCGCGAGCGCGGTAGCGGGCTCCGCATCGCCGAGACCGGCAATCGATTCTCCCGCCGCCTTCGGATCGGGTCCCGGATCGGCCGCTGCGTCGCCGCGCTTCTTGCCCCACTCCAGCAGTTCCAGCATAGGCGCCCTCCGGCCACGAGCATTCTAGGTCGGCCGCACGCCGGGCGGCGTGCACTATGTCACCCGCCGGGCGCGGGCCTAGCCGCCAAACGCGGCGGTGAGGCGTTCCACGGTGGCATCGACGCGCGCCCCGTGGTTGAGCAGCTCGTCCACGGCGAACGACACCGGCATGTCCACGCTCAGCGGGCGCGCGGTTTTCACCACGGCCTGCGCCGAAAACGCGCCTTCGAAGACCTGCTTGCGCCCGGCGAGCACCTCCTGGAGCGTCTTGCCTTCACCCAGCGCGAAGCCGAGCGAGGTGTTGCGCGACTGCATGCTGCTGGCGGTGAGCATCATGTCGCCGATGCCCGCGAGGCCGTCGAAGGTCTCGCGCTGCGCGCCCTTGGCGAGGCCGAAGCGCACCGCCTCCGCGAGGCCGACCGTGACCATGGTGGCGCGCGCATTCTCGCCGAGCTTGCGGCCCGCGAGCAGGCCGCTCGCGATCGCCACCACGTTCTTCATCACGCCGCCGATGGCGGTGCCGATGACGTCCGTGTTCGGCTGCACGCCGAAACGGGGGTTGGCGATCAGTCCGGCAAGGCGGCGCGCGAGCGCACCGTTGCCGCTGGCGAGCGCCACGCCGCACGGCAGGTCCTGGCCGACTTCGCGCGCGAAGGACGGCCCGGAGAGCACCGCGACCGGCGACCCCGGCAGCGCGTCGGCGAGCACTTCCGGCATCAAGGCGAGGCTTTCCTGCTCCAACCCCTTGGAGCAGCTCACGACGGGCGTGCCCGGCGCGAGGACCGGCGCGAGGCGCGCCGCGATTGCGCGCATGCGTTGCGCCGGCGGCGCGAGCAGCAGGAATGCCGCGCCCGCGGCCGCCTCGCCGATGTCGTTCGTCGCGCGTATGCCCTCGGGCAGCCGCACGCCGGGGAGGAAATGCTCGTTGCGGCTGCGCCGATTGATGTCCTCGACGACCTCCGGCTCGAGCGCCCAGAGGATCACGTCGTGGCCCGAGCGGCGCACGACGCACGCCATGGCGGTGCCGAAGGCGCCGCCGCCGATCACCCCGACGCGAGCCATAGGGCTAGCATCTTAGTATGAGTCTCGTCCTCGCCATCGATCAGGGCACGCATGCAAGCCGCGCGCTGGTGGTGGACGAGGCGGGCCGCGCCGTCGCGCGCGGCGTGCGCGAGATCGCGCTGGCGCACCCGCAGCCGGATCGGGCCGAGCAGGACGGCGAAGAGATCGTGGCCTCGATCTTCGATGCCGTAGCACAGGCCCTGCGCTCGCTCGGCGGGCGCAAGGTGGAAATTTCCGCCGCCGGCCTCGCCAGCCAGCGCTCGAACGCGGTGTGCTGGGACCGCGTCACGGGCCGGGCCCTGTCCCCGATCTTCAGCTGGCAGGACCGGCGCGCGCACGCCTGGATCGCCGCGCTCGAGAAGGAGCACGGCGACGCCGTGCACAGGAAGACGGGCCTGTACCTGTCGCCGCACTACGGCGCGAGCAAGCTGCGCTGGGCGCTCGACGAGCTCCCGGCGGTGCGCGCCGCGTTGGAAGCGGGCACGCTCGCCTGGGGCCCGATGGCGAGTTTCCTGGCTTTTCGCCTGCTCAAGGAGCGGCCGTTTCTCGCCGAGCCGCAATGCGCGGCACGCACGCAGCTGTGGAACATCCACACGCGCGACTGGGATGCCGAACTGCTCGCGCTGTTCGGGCTGCCCGCGGGCGTCCTGCCGCGAAGCGTGCCGACGATCCACGACTGGGGAACGCTCGAGACGTCCGGCCTCTCGGTGCCGCTCACCGCGGTCAACGGCGACCAGTCGGCCGCGGTGTTCGCGTCCGGCTGGCCGGAGGAGGACTGCGCCTACGTCAACATCGGCACCAGCGCCTTCGTGCAGCGCGCGCTCACGCGCTCGCCCGGCCACGTGCCGCGCCAGCTCACCGGCATCATCCTCGCCGAGCGCGACCTTACGGTCTACATGGTGGAAGGCAACGTCAACGGCGCCGGCACGGCGCTCGCCTGGCTCGAGGAGACGCTGGGCATCCGGGACGTCGCCGCCCGACTTCCCGCCTGGCTCGAGCGATCGGGGTCGCCGCCTTTGTTCCTCAACGGCATCGCCGGGCTGGGCGGGCCGTTCTGGAGGGCCGATTTCGTCTCGCGCTTCGAAGGCGAGGGCGAGCCCCGGCAAAAGGCGGTGGCGGTGGTGGAGAGCATCGCCTTCCTGCTGCAGGCGAACATCGACCACATGGCGCGGTACGTGCCGCCCGCGCGGCGCATGCGCGTGAGCGGCGGCGTGTCGCGCCTGGACGGCCTGTGCCGGCGGCTCGCCGCGGTGAGCGGCCTGCCCGTGCACCGGCGCGAGGATCCCGAGGCGAGCGCGCGCGGCATCGCCTATCTCGCCGCGGGGCGGCCCGCCGGGTGGAACGCCGCGGGGGGCGAGGACGTTTTCGCCCCCGCGGCGGACCATGAGCTGCGCGCGCGCTACCGGCAGTGGCGCGCGCTAATGGCCGAGGCGACGGGGGTTTGACCTAGCGCGTGAGCGCCGAGCCCGCCGCCTCGCCCAGGCCTTGCAGCGGACCGAGCGGGTTGCGGCTCACTTCCTTCTCGTAGATGCGCGGCTGGCCGCCGTGCACCGTGTACACCACGGTGTCGCCGACGAACAGGATCAGCGCGTTGAAGGTCCAGCCGGTGACGTCGGTTTCACGGCGGAAGTTGAAGATGTCGGCCCAAAAGCTGCCGATCCTCCGGCGGTCGCTGCGTCGCACGAGGATCGCGTAGCCGGTGCAGGCATTGCCTGCGGCCAGGCACTCGCGAATGCCGGGGTCGAGGTCCTGCGCGTCGACCGCCGTGCCCACGGTGAAGCGCTGCATGACGTCGGGCAGGCCTCGGATGGAGACCGAGGCGTTCTTCAGGGGATCGATGCCCGCGGCCGACAGCTCGGTGCGCGTGGTCTGCTTCGGCGCGATGCGCGCGATGGCCGCGCGCGCCTCCTCGAAGTCGCCCCAGGCCTGCTGCGTGGCGAGGTCCGCCCGCGGCAGCAGCGACTGGCAGCCGCAAAGCGCGGCTGCCGCCAGGATCAACGCACAGCGCATCGCGCACGGCATGGGATGAGCCTAGCGAGCGCGGCCCGCGCCCGGTTGACCTAAGTCAATCCCCGCAGGAGCGCGTCGGGCATGATGGCCGCAGGAACCTGGAGAGAACGATGACCTACAAGACGATCCTCGTGCACCTCGATCACCAGCCGCGCAGCACGGAGCGGCTCGAGCTTGCCTGCAGCCTCGCCGACGAGTTCGACGCCCACGTCGTCGGGCTGTTCGCACCCGGTGTCCCGCGGCTGCCGTCGTACGCGCTGGCCGAGGGCGGGCCGCTGCTGCGCGACTTGCTCGAGAAGCGCAACGCCGAGATGCTGGGCGAGGCCGAGCGCCGCTTTCGCGACGCCTCGCGGCGCTTCGGCGGGCGCGCCGAATGGCGCAGCTCGCAGGCCGACCCGGCGGCGGCCGTGCGCCTGTCCGCGCGCTACGCCGACCTGGTGGTGGCGGGCCAGCCCGAGGCCGGGGACGAAGGCGGCCTGCGCGGCCTCGCCGACGAGCTGGTGTTCTCCGCCGGCCGCCCGGTGCTGTTCGTGCCCTACGCGGGGCGTTTCCCCGCGCTCGGCAAGCGCGTGCTCGTCGCCTGGGACGCGGGGCGCGAGGCGGCGCGCGCGGTCACCGACGCGCTGCCGTTCCTGCAGCGCGCCGCGGCGGTCGAGGTGTGCGCTTTCGACCCGGAGAAGGGCCAGCGCCATCACGGCGAGCAGCCCGGGGCCGACGTCGGCCTGTTCCTCGCGCGCCACGGCGTGAAGGTGACGGTGGCGCGCCAGAGCGGCGCGGGCTACGACGTCGGCTCGCAGATCCTGTCGCGCGCCGCCGACGTCGCCGCGGACCTGATCGTCATGGGCGCCTACGGGCACGCGCGCGTGCGCGAGATGGTGCTCGGCGGGGCGACGCGCACCCTGCTCGAGGCGATGACGGTGCCGGTGCTGATGTCGCACTGAGGTCGCGCCGGGCCGGTAGAATTGCCGGCCGTGAGAGCCCTGGTCGAATCGATCCTGAGCAAGGCGGGCAAGCGCACCCGCATTCCCTTCGCCGTGCGCTTCGCGGGCGGCGGCGAGTACCGCAACCGCGACGAGGCGCCGGCGTTCACGCTGGTCTTCAATCGCGCCGCGGCCTACGCGCGCATAGCGGCGTTCGGCCACGTCGGCCTGCTGGAGTCCTACTTCGACGGCGACCTCGACTGCGAGGGCAGCCTCGCCAGCGCCATGGCCGCGGGCCTGGAGGGCGGCGTGGCGAGGGCCAAGCTCCTCACCGGCGTGCGCAACCGCTGGCACGAGCTGCGCTTCTCCAACCGCGACTGGGCGCAGGCGAAGCGCAACGCCGAGTTCCACTACGCGCTGGGCACCGAGTTCTACCGCTACTGGCTCGACGACCCGCACATGATGTACACCTGCGCCTACTGGAAGGAAGGCACCCGGACGCTCGAGGAAGCGCAGAAGAACAAAATCGAGCACGTGGCGAAGAAGCTCCGCCTCGCCCCGGGCGAGGAGGTGGTGGACATCGGCAGCGGCTTCGGCGGCTTCATGTTCCACGCGCACGAGAAGTTCGGCGTCAGGGTCACCGGCATCAACAACACCTCCTCGCAGGTGGAGATGGTGCGCGCCGAGATCGCGCGCCGCGGCCTCGGGCGCGCGCTCGAGGTGATCGACACGGATTTCCGCGACGCGCACCGCGAGTACGACAAGGTGGTCTCGATCGGCACCCTGGAGCACGCCGGGCGCGACCATCTCGACGAGGTGGTGCGCGCGCACGCGGCGTTCCTCAAGCCGGGCGGGCTGGGGATACTGCACTTCATCGGCCACGTCGGGCACTTCCAGACCGACTTCTTCATCCGCCGGCACGTCTTCCCGGGCGGCTGGATCCCGAGCCTCGCGCACACCCTCGCCGCCATGGAGTGCGCCGGGCTGGAGGTGGTGGACGTCGAGAACCTGCGCCGGCACTACGCGCTGACGCTCGATGCCTGGGGCGAGAGGTTCGATCGCCACTGGGCGGAGATCCAGGCGCTCGACCCGAAGAAGTTCGATGAGCGCTTCCGGCGCGTCTGGCGCGTGTACCTGTACGGCTGCGCGGAGATGTTCCGCTCGGCGCGCGGCTACACGCACCTGTTCCAGATCGTGTTCTCGAAGGGCAACGCCACCCGCAGCAGCTACCCCATGAGCCGGGAGTTCCTCTACGAGCAGCGCGCACACCGCGAAGACGCAGGCGCTCAGCGCGCAGCTTAGCCGCGGCGCCGGCCCGGTCGCGCTGGCGAAGGGCACCTCGAACCTGTTCCGCGAGCGCGCCGCCGGCGCGCGCCGGCGCCTGGACGTGCGCGATTTCCGCGACGTGCTCGCGATCGACTCGGCTGCCGGCTGGGTGGACGCCGAGGGCATGGTGTCCTACGAGGACCTGGTGCGCGGATGCCTCGCCCACGGCGTCATGCCCGCGGTGGTGCCGCAGCTGAAGACCATCACCCTGGGCGGCGCGATGGCGGGCGTCGGCATCGAGTCCTCGTCGCATCGCCACGGGCTGGTGCACGACACCCTGCTCGAGCTCGAGGTGCTGCTCGGCGACGGCTCGCTCGTCCTCGCCACGCCCGGGAACGAGCACGCGGACCTGTTTTACGGCTTTCCCAATTCCTACGGCACGCTCGGCTACGCGCTGCGCGTGAAGGCAAGGACGGTGCCGGTGCAGCCCTACGTGCACCTGCAGCACGAGCAGTACGCCGACCCCGAGCGCTTTTTCGCGGCGCTCGGCGAGCGCCTGCGCGCGGGGGAAGCGGATTTCGTAGACGGCACGGTGTTCTCGCCGCAGAAGATGTTCCTCACCCTCGGGCGCTTCGCCGGCGCGGCGCCCACCACCAGCGACTACACGTTCGAGCACATCTACTACCGCTCGATCGCCGAGAAGCGCGAGGACTGGCTCACGGTGCACGACTACCTGTGGCGCTGGGACACCGACTGGTTCTGGTGCTCGAAGAACGTCGCCGCGCAGAACCCGCTGGTGCGCCGCTTCGTCTACGGCCGCAAGCGCCTGGGCTCGCGCACCTACACGAAGCTCATGCGCTGGAACAGCCGCGTCGGCTTGACCAGGAAATTCGAGCGCCTGCTCGGCCTGCACTCGGAGTCGGTGATCCAGGACGTCGACATCCCGCTCGAGCGCGCCGCGCAGTTCCTCGAGTTCTACGCGCGCCACATCGGCCTGTGGCCGCAGTGGATCTGCCCGATCGGCCCGGCGCCGCACGCCGGGCACTTCACGCTCTATCCCATGAAGCCCGGCTGGACCGTGAACTTCGGCTTCTGGGACGTGAAGCGCACGCGCGAGGCGCATGCGCCGGGGCACTTCAACCGCCTGATCGAAAGCAAGGTGGCGGAGCTCGGCGGCATCAAGTCGCTGTACTCGGAGAGCTTCTTCCCGGAGGAAGAGTTCGGCCGCCTGTACGGCGGCGCGGCCTACGCCGCGCTCAAGCGCAAGTACGACCCGGCGGGAGCCTTTCCCACGCTCTACGAGAAGTGCGTGCTGCGGCGCTGACTCAGGTGCCGAAGCCGTCGGCCACCATGACTTCGAGCAGGCGCGGGCCGCCGCTCGCGAGCGCCTCGCGCAGCGCCGGCGTGATCTCCGCGGGATCGGTGACGCGCCGGCCCGGAACGCCCATCGACGCGGCGAGCGCCGTGTAGTCGATGGCCGGCTCGCGGATGTCCATGCCGACGAAGCGGTCGGTCTTGCGCATCGAGACCAGCCGCTCCTTGAGGATGCGGTAGCCGCGATTGTTGGCGATGACGTAGGTGATCGGCAGCGCGAGGTGCGCCGCGGTCCACAGCGCCTGGATGCCGTACAGCGCGGCGCCGTCGCCGACGATCGCCGCCACGGGCCGCCCGGGAAGCGCGAGACTCACGCCGATCGCGCCGGGCAGGGCGAAGCCCAGGCCGCCGCTCGCGAGGCCGTAGTAGCACTTCGCGTCGCGCTGCTCGAGCACCGCGGGCAGGCTGAGGCTCGAGGTCAGCGCCTCTTCCACCACCACCGCGTCCTGCGGCAGGGCTTCGGCGAAGCGCAGCATCAGATAGCGCGGATCGACCGGCCGCTCCTCGGCGACCTCCAGCGCGGCGAGGCGCGCCGGGCCGCGCTGCGCGCTCCAGTTGCGAGGCGCGATCGCGGCGAGGCGCCGCTCCGCCGCCGCGGCGGCATCCGCGCCGCGCATCGAGCGCAGGAGCGGCAGCAGCGCGCGCAGCGTTTCCCTGACGTTGGCGTGGAGCGCGAGCGCGGTGGGGTGGTTCTTGCCCATTTCCCAGTCGCGCTCGCTGACATGGATCACGGGCAGGCCCGCGGGCAGGGGCTCGAGCGGGCTGTACACGGACATGCGCAGCAGGTCCGCGCCAAGGCACAGCAGCAGGTCGAACGGCTCGAGCGCGGCGCGCACCGACTTCTGCACGCGCGTCAGCGCGCCGAGGTAGGCGCGGTGCGCGCTCGGGTACTGCGCCGCGTAGGGCACCGTCTGCTGGTACACGCCGGCGCCGAGCAGCTCGGCCAGCGCGGTCGCCTCGGCGAAGGCGTCGTGGATCGACAGCTCCTGGCCGGCGAGGATCACGGGATTCTTCGCCGCCAGCAGCCGGCGCGCGAGCTCGGCGAGCGCCTCGTCCGAGGGCCGGGTACGCGCGTCGATGCGCGTGGGCGCGCCCAGGTCGATGTCGGCCTCCTGCTCGAGCACGTCGCCCGGCAGGGAAATGAACACGGGCCCGGTGGGCGGCGTGAGCGCGACCTTGGCCGCGCGGCGCACGATGCGCGGCAGGTCCTCGACCCGCGTCGCCTCCACCGCCCATTTCACGAAGGGCGCGGCGACTGGCACGAGCGGCGCGTAGAGCAGCGGCTCGGTCAGCCCGTGTCCCTGCTCCTGCTGCCCCGCGGTCAGGATGATCGGCGAGCCCGAGAATTGCGCGTTATAGAGCGCGCCCATGGCGTTGCCGAGTCCCGGCGCGACGTGCACGTTCGCCGCCGCGAGCCGGTTCGAGGCGCGCGCGTAGCCGTCCGCCATCGCCACCACCACCGACTCGTGCAGCCCGAGCACGTAGCGCAACTGCGGGAAATCGGGCAGCACCTCCATGATCGGCAGCTCGGTGGTGCCCGGGTTGCCGAACAGGTGGCTGACGCCTTCCTCCACGAGGAGGCGCAGGAAGGCGCTGCGTCCGGTGATCTTGCTCATGGTCCGGCAATGCTACGCGATCGAGGGTTGATCGAGATCAAGTCGCGGGACCGCGGTGGCGCGAGGATAGGCGAAGCCATGGACGCCGGCTCCCTTCAGCCGCGCATCGAGCGCGAGATCGCCGAGCTGCGCGGCCAGTTTCCCGCCGTCACCGCGTGCCACAGCATGCTGCTGCAGTCGCGGGACGACGGCGGCGAACGCTGGTCGCTGCACCTCGAATTCCGCGCGCCGCAGGCCCAGGTGATCGTCAGCGGGCCCACCGAGGCGAGCGCCGAGGCGGCGGTCGCGGCCGCGTGCCGCATCGCGCGCGAGCGCCTCGCGGCGCTGAAGCTTGACGCATATCAAACGCGTCTCGCTCTCGCGACCGCAGAATTGAGGCGTTGCACCCGCCCTCCAGTTTCTACCTCCTCCTAAAGCTGGGTGGGTTTTCCCGGGCGCGGCTGCGGCCGCGCCTTTTTTTGTCATGATCCTGACCATGCAGACCCGCTGGGAGCATTTCGAGCACGGCGCCGACGTTGGCGTGCGCGGCTTCGGGGCGACCAAGGCCGAGGCGTTCGAGCAGGCGGCGCTCGCCCTCACCGCGGCAGTCGCCGATCCCGCCGCGGTGCGGCCGCGCGAGCGCGTCGAACTTGCCTGCGAGGCGCCCGACGACGAGCTGCTGCTCGCCGAGTGGCTGAACGCGCTGGTCTACGAGATGTCCACGCGAAGGATGCTGTTTTCGCGCTTCGCCGTGACGCTGGCAGGCACGCGCCTCGCCGCCGAGGCCTGGGGCGAGCCGGTGGACGCGGCGCGCCACCAGCCCGCGGTCGAGGTGAAGGGCGCGACCTATACCGGGCTGCGCGTCGCGCCGCAAGATGGAGGCTGGGTGGCGCAGACCGTGGTGGACGTCTGACATGGAACTGGGCCTGTTCGAAAAGCGTTCCGAGTTCGAGTGGCTGATCCCGCGACAGGGGGCGATGCGCGTGCCCGCCGTGATCTACGCCAGCGAGGCGCTGGTGCGCGACATGGACCACAAGGTCTACGAGCAGGCGGTGAACGTCGCGGCGCTGCCCGGCATCGTCAAGGCGTCCTACGCCATGCCCGACGCCCACTGGGGCTACGGCTTTCCGATCGGCGGCGTGGCCGCCTTCGACCCGGACGAGGGCGGCGTGGTGTCCGCGGGCGGCGTCGGCTTCGATATCTCCTGCGGCGTGCGCTGCCTGCACACGGGCCTCTCGCGCGAGGACATCATGAAGGTGCAAGGGCCGCTGGCGCACGAGCTCTCGCGCGCGATTCCCGCGGGCGTTGGCAGCACCGGGGAGATCCGGCTGGGCGACAAGGAAATGGACGCCATGCTCGCGGGCGGCGCCGCCTGGGCCGTGCAGCGCGGCTGGGGCGAGGAGGCCGACCTCGAGCGGATCGAAGAGCGCGGGCAGATGAAGCACGCCAAGCCCGGCAATGTCTCGGCGCAGGCGAAGAAGCGCCAGCGCGACGAGATGGGGACCCTGGGCAGCGGCAACCACTACCTCGAGATCCAGGAGGTTACCGAGGTGTTCGACGCGGCAATCGCACGGGCCTACGGCCTCGCGCAAGGCGACATCGTGGTCATGATCCATTGCGGCTCGCGCGGCCTGGGGCACCAGATCGGCGCCGAGTACCTGAAGCGCATGGCGGTCTCGGCGGCGCAGCACGGCATCGCCCTTCCCGATCGCGAGCTCGCCTGCGCGCCGATCAACTCGGAGGTCGGGCAGGAGTACCTCGGCGCGATGCGCGCGGCGATCAACTGCGCGCTCGCCAACCGCCAGATCCTCACGCACCTGCTGCGCGAGGTATTTCGCAGGATGCTGCCGCAGGCCAGGCTGCCCCTGCTCTATGACGTGTCGCACAACACCTGCAAAGTCGAGGAGCACCGTGCCGATGGCGGGGTGCGCAAGCTCTATGTGCACCGCAAGGGCGCGACGCGCGCCTTCGGCCCGGGACACCCCGATCTGCCGGTGGCGTTCCGCGACGCGGGCCAGCCGGTGCTGATCGGCGGCTCGATGGGCACGGGCTCGTATGTCCTTGCGGGGACGAAGGAATCCGAGGCGCTCGCCTTCAGCTCGGCCTGCCACGGCGCGGGGCGCGCCATGAGCCGGCACCAGGCGCTGAAAACCTGGCAGGGCCGCCAGGTGCTGAACGAGCTCGCCGCGCGCGGCATCCTCATCAAGAGCCCCTCGATGCGCGGTGTCGCGGAAGAGGCGCCCGGCGCCTACAAGGACGTTTCCGCGGTGGTGGACGCGACGGATGCCGCGGGGCTCGCGCGCAAGGTGGCGCGCGTCGAGCCGTTGGTGTGCATCAAAGGCTAGTTCGCGTTTGAGATGGATCAAACGCGGCCGGCTGGGATAGCATACTTTGCAGAGGGTACCTACCAAGGGAGACTGGCCATGATCCGACGCTTCGCGGTGTTCCTCACGGCGCTCGCCATCGCAGCACCGGCGGCGGCGCAGGTTGAAAACGAGTTGGTCCTCATCACCCCGGTGGCGAAGACGCTCACCGACCCGACGCTCGCCGACTTCGCCAAGTACGCCAAGGAGCGCTGGAACGTCACCGTGAAGACTGCCGCGCTCGCCGCCGGCACGCCGGTGGCCTACGGGCGCATCGTCGAATGGAAGGGCCGACCCGAGGCGGACATCTTCTGGGGCGGCGAGAGCGCGCTGTTCGACAAGCTCGCCGAGCAGAAGCTGCTCGCGAAGCATGGGGTGCCGCAGGCGGTGGTGGACTCCATTCCGGCGAGCATCGGCAAGCCCAATCCGATCCCGCTCAAGGATCCGAAGGGCTTCTGGATCGGCACGGTGCTCGAGCCCTACGGGCTGGTGTACCACCCGCGCCTGTACGAGCGGCTCGGCCTGCAGCCGCCCAAGGACTGGGACGACCTGCTCGACCCGAAGCTGAAGGGCAACGTCGCGCAGTGCGCGCCGACGCGCTCCTCCAGCAGCCACGCCACCTACGAGGTGATCCTGCAGCGCGAAGGCGACGACAAAGGCTGGGCCTGGTTGAAGCGCATGGCGGCCAACACCGGCATCTACACCGCGCGCAGCCGGGACGTGCCCTCGGTGGTGGCGCGCGGCGAGTTCGCCGCCGGCTTCGCCGTGCCGAGCTACATGGCGTTCGAGGACCGGCTCGCGGGCTTCGACCTCAAGTTCGTGGCGCCGAAGACCGCGTGGATCACGCCCGAGCCGATCGCCATCATCGCCGGCGCCAAGCACCCCAACGCGGCGCGCGCCTTCATCGAGTACCTGCTCTCGGAACGCGGGCAGCGCGTCGCCATGGAGCGCGGCGTGTTCCCGATCACGCCCAAGTACCGCGTGCAGGGCGCGCCGGGATCGCGCGCCGAGATGGCGGTCGAGTTCACCGGCGGGCTGCGCTCCTACTTCGACGTCGACGTCACCAACATCTACGACGACGCGATCGCGCAGAAGCGCTACGAGCAGGTCAACCAGAAGTTCCGCAGCGAGATCGAGGCGGTCGCGGAGCAGCTGAAGCGGTAGCGGCCCGCCGACCGCCCGGGCCATGCGCATCGCGGTCCAGGACCTGACCAAGCGGTTCGGTCCTCTGGAAGTCGTCAGCCATGTGAGCTTCTCCATCGAGGAGGGGGAGCTCTTCACCCTGCTGGGCCCCTCGGGCTGCGGCAAGACCACGCTGCTCAGGCTGATCGCCGGCTTCTACGCGCCGGACGGGGGCGAGATCCGCTTCGACGAGCGCGTGGTCAACCAGGTGCCGCCGCACGAGCGCGGCATCGGCATGGTGTTCCAGAACTACGCCCTGTGGCCGCACATGAAGGTGTACGACAACGTCGCCTACGGCCTCAAGCTGCGGAAGCTCGGGCGCGCGCGCATCGAGGAGCGCGTCAACGGGGTCCTGGAAAAGGTGAAGCTCGCCGGCCTGGGCGGGCGCTACCCGGGGCAGCTTTCCGGCGGCCAGCAGCAGCGCGTGGCGCTGGCGCGCGCGCTGGTGCTCAACCCGAAGATCCTGCTCCTGGACGAGCCGCTCTCCAACCTCGATGCCAAGGTCCGCATCCAGGTGCGCGCCGAGATCAAGAAGCTGCAGCAGGAGCTCGGCATCACCACGATCTACGTGACGCACGACCAGGAAGAAGCGCTCACGCTCTCGGATCGCATCGCGGTGCTCGAGCGCGGCAAGCTCATGCAAGTCGGCCCGCCGAAGGCGCTCTACGAGCGGCCCGCCAACCACTTCGTCGCCGACTTCATCGGCATCAACAACCTGATCGAGGGCACCGTGAGCGCGGTGGACGCCGCGGCGCGCCGCATGCGCGTGGCGACCGCGTTCGGCGAGTTCTCGGCGCTGCTCGACGAGCGCCTGCGCGAGGGCGAGCGCTGCATCGTGTGCGTGCGGCCCGAAAACGCGGTCGTGGACGGCACGCCGGCGGCCGAGCGCAACGTGGTGGGCGGCCGCATCACGTTCGCGGCCTACCTCGGCAACACGCTACGCTACGACGTCGACCTCGGGCAGGGTGTGCTGTTCAAGACCGACGTCGGCGACCCCTGGCACCACGAGCCGTTCGCCATGGGCAGCGAGGTCAAGGTGAGCTTTCCGGTCACCAGCACGGTGGCGATCCCGGCCGAGTGATGAGGACGCCGCGCGTCTCGGTCGCCGCCGCGGGCTTCGCCCTGATCTGGGCGTTCCTGATCGTGTTCGTCCTCTACCCGCTGACGCGCATCTTCTACGACGCCTTCACCAGCGAGGCCGGGCAGCTCACGATTGCGAACTTTCACGAGTTCTTCACCGACCGCTTCTACCTGCGCTCGCTGTGGAACTCGCTGCTGCTCGCCGCCGCGGCAGTGGTCACGACCTCCGTGATCGGGGTGGGCGTGGCCTTCCTCATCCTGCGCTACGAGTTCCCGTACCGCAACCTCTTCTCCTACCTCACCATGATGCCGCTGATCCTGCCGCCGCTGGTGGGGGTGCTCGGCTTCGTCTTCATCCTCGGCCGGGCCGGCACGGTAAACGTCATCCTCATGGACTGGTTCGGCATGGAGAAGCCGATCAACTTCATGTACGGCATGCAGGGCGTGCTGCTGGTGGAGACGGTGCACCTGTTCCCGCTGATGACCCTCAGCGTCCTCGACGCGCTCTCCAAGGTCGACCCGTCGCTCGAGGAGGCCGCGCAGGGCATGGGCGCGAAGGGCTGGCGCCGGTTCTGGGACGTGACGCTGCCGCTGATGACGCCCGGCTACGTCTCCGGGGCGCTGCTCGTGTTCATCTGGACCTTCGCCGACTTCATCACGCCGCTGGTGGTGGGCGTGCAGGACCTGCTCGCGGTGCAGGCCTATCTCAACATCATGCAGTTCGTCGACCGGCGCCTGTTCCGCATGGGCATCGTGATCTCGGCGCTGCTGGTGCTGCTCGCCGTCTTCTTCGTGCTCGCGGCGCGCCAGTACGTCGCCATCAAGGACTACAGCTCGCTCGCCTACTCGAAGGTCGAGCGCCGGCGGCTCGGGCCGGTGAAGCGCTGGCTCGCGGTGGGCTTCCTCACGACGCTCCTGTTCGTGTCCTTCGTGCCGCAGCTCGGCGTGCTGTTCGCCGCCGTAGGCCGCGGCTGGTCGCTGACGCCGTTCCCGGTGCATTACACGCTCGAGTTCTTCGAGGCGGTGAGCGTCGAGACGCCGAAGTTCATCATCAATTCCTTCCTGTTCTGCGGCATCGCGGTGGCGCTGTGCCTCGTCATCGGCGTGCCGATGGCCTGGATCCTCGGGCGCACGCGCGCGCCCGGGCGCGGCGCGATGGACGCGCTCACCACGCTGATCCTCGCCATCCCCGGGACGGCGATCGGCATCGCTTTCATCCGCGCGTTCAACTACCCGCTGCCGTTCATCGACACGCCGCTCACCAGCATGTGGATCATCCTGCCGCTAGTGCTCGCCGTGCGCCGTTTGCCCTACACCGTGCGCGGCAGCTACTCGTCGCTGCTGCTCGTGCACCCGTCGATGGAGGAGGCGGCGGCGAACGTCGGCGCGGGCAAGCTGCGCACCTTCCGCGACATCACCGTGCCGCTGGTGTGGAAGGGCATCTTCATCGGCGCGTTGTTCTCCTTCATCACCTCGATCCAGGAAGCCTCGGCGACCATCTTCCTCACGCTGGGCGGCTGGGAGATGATGCCCTTCGGCATCTTCACCTTCTACATCGCGGGCTCGCAGAGCCAGGCCGCCGCCCTGGGCGTGATCCTGATCGTGGTGTGCGCGGCAAGCCTGTTCACGGTAAACCGCATCGCCGGCGCGCGCGTCGGCGGCATATTCGGCTGAGCCGTGACGCGCCCGCCGTTCACGCCCGCGGCGCTGCAGGACTACCTGCGCGCGCTGCACGGCGGCGAGGTGGCGAACGTGCGCGTGACGCCACTCGGCGGCGGCCGCCAGGGCGACAAGGGCTACGGCTACGGCGTGCCGCTGCGCGTGGACTACGAGCTCGCAGGCCAGCCGCGGCGCGCGGTGCTCGAGACCGTGCGCCCGGGGCCGTTCGGCCACGAGCACATGGCCGATCGCGCGCAGCTGCTGCTGTGGGCGCACGGCGCCTTCAACCGCCTGCCGCGCCACGTGCCCTCGCTCGACGTGGGCGCGGTGCGCGCCGACGGCGCGCTGGAATCCCTCGGCACGGCGGAGGAGCTGTTCATGCTCGCGCAGTTCGTGGAGGGCCGAGAGTACGCCGACGACCTGCTGCGGCTGCGCGGCGGCGCGGCCGCCGTGCCGCAGGACTTCGCGCGCGCCGACGCGCTGTGCGACTACCTTGCAGAGATCCATCGCCTGCCCGGGCCCGACCCGGGCCTCTATGCGCGCCGCCTGCGCGACCTGGTCGGGCACGGCGAGTGCATCTTCGGCGTCGCCGACAGCTATCCGCAGGGCCCGCTCGTCGACAGCGTGCGCGAGATCGAGCGGCGCGCGCTCGAGTGGCGCTGGCGGCTGAAGGCGAAGGCGCAGCGGCTGCGCCAGGTGCACGGCGATTTTCACCCCTGGAACATCCTGTTCCGGGAAGGCGCCGACTTCTCGGTGCTCGATCGCTCGCGCGGCGAGTGGGGCGAGGCCGCGGACGACGTCACCTGCCTGTCGCTCAACTACCTGTTCTTCTCGCTGCAGCGCTCGGGCAGGCTGGAAGGCGATTTCGAGCGCCTGTTCCGCGGCTTCTGGGCGCGTTATCTCGAGCGCGCGGGCGACCTGGAAATCCTGGACGTGGCCGCGCCGTTCTTCGCCTTTCGCGCGCTGGTCATGGCGAACCCCCTCTGGTACCCAGCGCTCGAGGCCGGCGTGCGGCGCAAGATGCTCGATTTCGCCCTTAACGTGCTGGACGCGCCGCGCTTCGACCCGGCGCGGGCCAACGAGTACTGCGGCGCATGAGCTTCGCGGTGTGGCTGACGGGTCTCTCGGGCTCCGGCAAGAGCGCGATCGCGCGCGAGCTCCTCGCGCTGCTGCACGCGCGCGGGCTCGACGCCGCGGTGCTCGAATCCGACGTCTTGCGCACCCAGCTCACGCCGTTCGCGAGCTACGCGCCGGCCGAGCGCGACTTCTTCTACGCGGCGCTCGCGCAGCTCGGGGCGTACGTCGTCGCGCAGGGCCGGCCCGTGATCTTCGACGCCACGGCGAACCTGCGCGCCTACCGCGATGCGGCGCGCTCGAGCATCGTGCGCTTCGCCGAAGTGTTCGTCGATACGCCGCTCGAGGTGTGCGCCGCGCGCGATCCGAAGGGCCTGTACCGCGCGGCGCGCGAGGGCAGGAGCGCTGCGCTGCCGGGGGTGCAGGCAGCCTACGAGCCGCCGCTCGCGCCGGAGCTCGTGGTGCACGGCGAGCGCGGCACGCCGGCCGAAGCGGCCACGGTCATCGCCGGTTGGCTCGAAGCCCGGGGCTGGCTGGGCTAGCGGCCGCGAGGTGGCGCTCGAACCAGGCCGCGGCGAGCCGCGCCACCTCCTCGAGCGTGCCCGGCTCCTCGAACAGGTGCGTGGCGCGCGGCACGAGCACCAGCTCGCGCTCGCACTTCTCGAGCGCGTCGCGCGCCGCCTCGTTCAGCTCGATCACGCCGTGGTCCGCGGCGCCGACGATGAGCAGCGTGGGCGCCCGCACGTTCAAGAGCGCGCTGCGGCCCGCGAGGTCCGGGCGGCCGCCGCGCGACACGACCGCGCGCACTTCGCGCGGCATGGCCGCCGCGACGCGCAGCGCCGACGCCGCCCCCGTGCTCGCGCCGAACAGGCCCACCGGCAGCGCGCGCGTGCTTGCGTGGCGCTCTGCGAAACGCACCGCGTCGCCGAGGCGCTCGGTGAGCAGCGGGATGTCGAAGCGGTTGTCGGTGTCCTGGTCTTCCTCCTCGGTCAGCAGGTCGAGGAGCAGCGTGGCCATGCCCGACTTGCGCAGCTCGCCCGCCACATAGCGGTTGCGCGTGGAGAAGCGGCCGGAGCCGCTGCCGTGGGAGAAGACCACCACGCCGCGGGGCTTCGCCGGGAGTTCGAGCGCGCCTTCGAGCGTGACGGCGCCGGCCGGGATGGAGACCTCGCTCATCGCCCGACTATCGTCGCCGGGATGCAAGCGCTGCTCCCTCGGGCGCGGGGCCCGGGATCAGCAGCCACAGCACGAGGTAGAGCAGGATCCCCAGCCCGCCGACGACGGCGAGCACCAGGAACGCGGCGCGGAACAGCACCGGGTCGAGCTCGAGGAACTCGCCCAGCCCGCCGCACACGCCGCCGATCATGCGGTCCCCGGCCGAGAGCCGCAGGCGTTTCCCATTGCCGGGACCCGGCTGCGCGCCTTCGCGCAACGGGACGAGGATCCACAGCATGACGTAGGCGACGGCGCCCAGGCCGCCGAACAGGATCGAGAACAGGAAGAACAGGCGGAAGAACACCGGGTCGAGCTCGAAATACTCGCCCAGGCCGGCGCACACGCCGGCGATCTTGCGGTCCTCGGTCGGGCGATGGAGTCTTTTCATGCGTTACCTTCTCAATGCGGCGAGCTCGTCCTCGGCGAGCGTCTCCTTCTGCAGCAGCAGCGCCGCGCCGCGCTCGAGCAGCGCCTTGTCGCGCGTGAGGAGGCCGAACGCCTTGTCGTGCGCCGCCTTCACGATCTCGCGCACCGCGACGTCGATCTCGCGCGCGGTCTGCTCGCTGTACTCGCGCGGCGCGGGCGCCATCACGCCGCCGAGAAACGGCGCGCGCTCCTCCTCGTAGGCGAGGGGGCCGAGCGACTCGACCATGCCGTAGCGCATCACCATGCCGCGCGCGATGTTCGCCACCTTGACGAGATCGTCGGCGGCTCCCGTCGACAGCCGCCCGAAGCACACTTCCTCGGCGGCGCGGCCGCCGAGCAGCACCGCCATCTTGTTCTCCAGCTCCTCGCGCGTCATCAGGAAGCGGTCCTCGGTCGGGCGCTGGATGGTGTAGCCGAGCGCGCCCACGCCGCGCGGGATGATGGACACCTTGTGCACCGGGTCGGTTCCCGGCAGCGCCATGGCGACCAGCGCGTGGCCCATCTCGTGGTGCGCAACGACACGCCGCTCGGTCTCGTTCAGCACGCGGCTCTTCTTCTCCAGCCCTGCGACGATGCGCTCCACCGCCAGGGTGAAGTCCTCGAGCGACACCGCGTCGGCGCCGCGGCGCGTGGCGAGGAGCGCCGCCTCGTTCACCAGGTTGGCGAGGTCGGCGCCGGAGAAGCCGGGCGTGAGCGCCGCCGCCTGCTCGATGGAGACGCCCGCGGCGAGCCGGATCTTCTTCGCGTGCACCTCGAGGATCTGGATGCGCCCCTTCTTGTCGGGGCGGTCCACGAGCACCTGGCGATCGAAACGCCCCGCGCGCAGCAGCGCCGGGTCGAGGATCTCGGGCCGGTTGGTGGCGGCGAGCAGCACCACCCCGGTGGACGGATCGAAGCCGTCGAGCTCGGAAAGGAGCTGGTTCAGCGTCTGCTCCTTCTCGTCGTGCCCGCCCAGGCCGTAGGTGCCGCGCGCGCGCCCGAGCGCGTCCAGCTCGTCGATGAAGATGATGGCGGGCGCCTTCTGCCGCGCCTGATCGAACAGATCCCGGACCCTCGCCGCGCCCACGCCGACGAACATCTCCACGAACTCGGCGCCGGAGATGGAGAAGAAGGGCACGCCCGCCTCGCCCGCCACCGCGCGCGCGAGCAGCGTCTTGCCGGTGCCCGGCGGCCCCACCAGCAGGATGCCCTTCGGCACGCGCGCGCCGAGCCGCCCGTACTTGGCCGGGTCCTTGAGGAACTCGATCACCTCTTGCAGCTCGGCCTTCGCCTCGTCGACGCCCGCCACGTCGGCGAAGGTGACGCCGGTCTGGCGTTCCACGTAAACCTTGGCGCGGCTCTTGCCGATGCTCATGAAGCCGCCCAGGCCCTGCTGGCCGGCGAAGCGCCGCGCGAGCAGCATCCACACACCGAAGAAGACGAGCGCGGGCACCACCCACGAGAGCAGGTCCCGCAGGACCGTGCTCTCGACCTGGCGCGTGTAGGGCACGCCGTACTTCTCGAGCCGCGCGGCGAGCTCGGGCTCCACCCGGTTCGCCGCCACCGTGGTCTTGCGCCCCTCGGGCTGCTTAAGCTTGCCGACGATATGGCGTTCGCCCACGGTGATCTCCGCGATGCGGCCCTCCGCGAGCATTTGCTCGAACTCGCTGTAGGGCACGACGTCGATCGACTGCGCCTCCTGCCACCAGCGCTGCACGAGCATGAGCGCGACCAGCGCGAACACGAGGTAGGCGACGTTGAAGCGCGTGCGCGTTTCCATTGCGCTCACACTAACCGCCGCAGATGCGCATGAGTTTGACGCAAGTCAATACCGCCCGCGCGCTCGCGAGACATCGTATCCTTCCATTTCAGGGAGATCCCATGAAAGACTCGTTGCCCCAAGTCGGCGCGCCCGACCCCGAGCTGAAGAACTCCCCGATCATCGGCGAAGTGGAGTACGACGCAGACGAGGTCACGCCGGGCCTGGAGACCGAAGCCCCCGCCTGCTACTTCAACGGCGAGGCCTTCGCCCTCGGCGAGTACGTGCGCAGCGGCAGCGAGGTGCTGCAGTGCGCCGAGCGCGGGGTCTGGGTACGCAAGGGCGAGAGCCGCCCCGACTAGCTCAGCCGCCCGCCGCGCCGTGGCGCGCGCTGACGCGCTTCGCCTGCGGGCCTTCGGCGGCCGCTTCCTCGATGAAATGCACCGCGGTGCCCGCGGCGAGGTGCTCGAACGGCGGCGTCACCACGTTCTCGCGCGAGAAGTACAGCTCGCGGCCGTCGGCGGTGGCGATGAAGCCGTAGCCTTCCCCGGCCAGGATGCGCGCCACGGTGCCCGATTGCGTGGGCTCGTGCTGCTTGACGTCGCCGCGGCTCTCGCGCGCGAAGTCCTCGAGCTTGCGGCGCGCGGCGTCGAACGCGTCGCGCAGCGCGACGTACACGTCCTCGTGATGGTCGCGGGTCACCGCGATCTCGCCGCCGGGCACCTTGAGGTCGAGGTGCACCACGAACTCCTTGCCCTTCGTCTTGTGGCGCGCGGGCTGCTCGATCACCACGCGGCAGCTCATGATGCGCGCATGGAACTGCTCCAGCTTGGCGGCCCGGTCGCGCACCGCGTCCTCGATGGCCGCGGAGCTTTCCATGCCGCGGTAGGTGATCTGCACGGGGAGTTGCATGGCGTTTGGTCTCCTGGGTGGCTGACGCGCCAAGCATGCCGCCGCGCCGCGCCGCCCCCTTTGACGTAAGTCAAGACAATGGTGCCTAGGCCGGGCGGTTGCGCGGCGGCATCGCGTATTTCTCCGCCGGAAGATTGGAGCGATCGGCGGTGACTGCGCAGTGTGATTGGCCGTTGGCGACGTCGTAGCCGTTGCTGCGGTGGAAGGGCCGCAGGTTCTCGGCGCTGTCGGGGCCGCCGGCGGACACCTTCTCCAGCTTCCAGCCGAACTCGGCTTGCTCGTGGCCGCACTGCTCGCGCCGCATCCAGGCGCCGCAGGCATCCTGGCGCCAGTGCGCGGGGTCGGCGCCGGGCATGGCGCGCCCGTGCCGCCATACGGCGTCGATGAGCTTCGGGTCGGCGGAGGTCATGCCTGCATTGGGCCATCGCCATGGCGTCCGTTGTTGATCTGCGTCAAGCCGGCCCGCAGCGCGCGCGCCAGCATGCGTTTCATGCGCGTCGTCGCCGCAGCGGCGCTCGCCGCGATGCTCGTCACGCCGGGGCTCGCCGCGGCGCCGCCCATCGAGGACGAGCTCGTCCTCATCACGCCGGTGGGGAAGAGCTTTTCCGACCCCGCGCTGGCCGAGTTCAGGAAGCACGCGAAGCAGCGGTGGAACGTCGACGTCAGGACGAGCGCGCTGTCCGCCGGCACGCCGCTCGCCTACGGCCGCATCGTCGAATGGAGCGGGCGGCCGCAGGCGGATCTTTTCTGGGGCGGCGAGAGCGCGCTCTATGACCGGCTCGCGTCGCAGAACCTGCTTGCACCGCTCGAGTTGCCCGGGGCGGTGACGGCGGCGATCCCGGAGAAGCTCGGCAGGCCCAAGCCGATCCTGCTCAAGGACCCCGAGGGCTTCTGGGTCGGCACCGTGCTCGAATCCACCGGCATCGTCTATCACCCGCGGCTGCTGCAACGCCTCGGCGTGCCGCCGCCGCGGGACTGGGACGATCTCCTGGACCCGCGGCTCAAGGGCAACATCGCGCAGGCGCCGCCGACGCGTTCGTCGAGCAGCCACGCGGCGTACGAGGTCATCCTGCAGCGCGACGGCGAGGCGAAGGGCTGGGAATGGGCGCGGCGTCTGGCGGCGAATACCGGGTTCTTCGCTCCCCGCAGCCGCGACGTCCCGGCGGTCGTGGCGCGGGGCGAATTCGCCGTGGGCTTCGCCGTGCCGAGCTATTTCGCTTTCGAGGATCGCCTGGCCGGGTTCGACATCAGGTACGTCGCCCCGAAGACCGCATGGATCACCGCCGGGCCGGCGGCGATCCTCAAGGGCGCCAGGCACCCCAGGGCCGCGCGCGCCTTCGTCGAATTCCTGCTCTCCGATCGCGGCCAGCGGATCGCCGTGGAGCGCGGCCTGTTCCCGATCATTCCGGAATACCGGATCGAAGGCCCGCCCGGGTCCACCGCCGAGATGGCGGTCGAGTTCAACGGCGGGCTGCGCTCCTACTACGACGTCGAGGTGATCAGCGTGTACGACGACGCGCTCGCGCAGCGCCGCTATGAGCAGGTGAACGCCACGTTCCGCCGCGAGATCGAGTCGGTCGCGGAGGAGCTCAAGAGGAAGTACTGACCGCGCGGCCCGCGAGCGCGGCGAGCGCTCGCGCCAGCCCTTCGACCACCCGCGCCATCTCGGCATAGTGCAGCCGCTCGGGCGTGTCGGTGGGCCGGTGGTAGTGCGGGTAGCGGTAGAAGGCCGTGTCGGTGACCATCACGCCCGGGTAGCCGGCGCGCCAGAACGAGAGCTGGTCGCTCCATGACACGCCGGGGACGAAGCCGGGACTGGCGAGCCGCTCGGCGGGAAAGCTGGAGTGCGCGCGAAAGGCGTTCGAGACCTCGAGGAGCGCGCGGCGCGAGCGCAGGTTGGAGACGAAGGCGATGAAATTGCCGCGCTCGGGATAGAACCATTTCAGCAACGGCGGATACGCCTGGCTGCCCGGCTCGTCGCGGTAGCAGCCGAGCATCTCCAGCGAGAGCATGACGCGGATGTCGTCGCCGCGTTTTCGCGCCGCACGCGCATACACCTTGCTCCCCATCTCGCCGAAATAGAAGAACGGCGCCTCCTCGTTCACGAACGCGACCAGCTTCAGCGTGCGCTCGGGGTGGCTGCCGCGCAGCGCGCGCGCGATCTCGATCAGTCCCGCGACGCCGCTCGCATTGTCGTCGGCGCCGGGGCTGCCCTCGACGGTGTCGTAGTGCGCGCCCGCGAGCACGATTTCGCTTGCGCGGCTGGAACCGGGGATCGTCACCTCGAGGTTCTCGCAGCGCACGCCGTAGACCTCGTAGGCCTGGGGCGCGACCGCGAACCCGAGCGACTCGAACTCCCCGCGGACGTAGTCGGCCGCCGCGTGCAGCGCGCGCGGGCGCCAGACGTGGCGCTCGCCGATCTCGCCGGCGAGCGTCTGCACGTGGCGGCGCAGCCGTTCTTCAATCACGGGGAAGATTCTTGCGCAAGATCAAGCGCCGCGGGCGCATTCCGGGAGCTCGACCGGCCGATCACCAGCCGGGACAGCGCAAGCGGTATATACTGACCGTATCTATCCAACTGAGCGCCCCATGAAGACTGCCAAGATATTCAAACACGGCAACAGCCAGGCGGTGCGCCTGCCGAAGGAGTTCCGGTTCGACGCCGACGAGGTGCTTGTCAAGCGCTCGGGCGGTGGCGTGCTGCTGCTGCCGAAGAAGCTCGCCTACGACCAGATCATGGCGGTGGTCGGCCGCTTCAAGGGCAGCATAGAGCGTCGGCAGCCGAAGGACCAGAGGCGGAAGTGGCGATGATCTGGATGCTCGACACCGACATCCTGGTTCACTTCGTCAACCGTAAGCCGGACTACGACAGGATCGCGCGACGCATGTCCGGGCGCTCGCCGGGGGAAGTCCGGCTTTCGGCCGTCACGCTGGCGGAATTGCGCTTCGGGATCGAGAACGGAGAATTTCGATCGGAGAACAGAAAGACCTTGGCCGGCCTGCTCGAGCTTCTCCAGGCGGATGATTTTCCGAGCGGCGCGACCCAGGATTTCGCCGTGATCAAGGTCGCGTTGCTTTCACGCGGGAAACCCATCGGGCCGTACGATCTGCTGATCGCGGCGCACGCCCGCCACATCGGGGCGACGCTCGTCACCAACAACGAGCGCGAATTCCGGCGCGTCCCCGGCCTGTCCGTGCAGAACTGGCTCAGGCCCTGAAGCGCCGCTCGACGAGCTTTCTCGATGTGCTTCATCGACGCCCCTGAAGGTCGGTTTAGGCGCTCGCGCGCAGCTCGCGGTGCAGCACCTTGCCGAGCGGCGACTTGGGCAGCGCGTCGCGGAACTCGATGCGCACCGGCCGCTTGTACGGCGTGAGCCGCTCGGCGCAGTGCGCGGCGAGCGCCTCGGCGGTGAGCGACGGATCGCGCTTCACGACGTAGAGCGCCACCGCCTCGCCGCTCTTCGCATGCGGCACGCCGGCGGCACCGGCATCCTTCACGCCCGGATGCTCGAGCGCCACCGCCTCGATCTCGCTCGGGTAGGCCTTGAAACCGGAGACCACGATCACGTCCTTCAGCCGGTCTACGAACTCTACGATGCCGCGCTCGTCGATGCGCCCGAGATCCCCGGTGCGCAGCCAGCCGCCGGGAAAGAAGGCCTGCGCGGTTTCCTCCGGCGCGTTCCAGTAGCCGCGCATCACCTGCGGGCCGCGCACGCAGATCTCGCCCGCCTCGCCGCGCGCGAGCTCGGCGCCCTGCCCGCTGCGGATCGTCACCTCGGTCTCGGGCAGCGGGCGCCCGAGCTTGCCGCTGAACTCGCGCGCGTCGATCGCGTTGGCGCACACGTTGGGCGAAGCCTCGGTGAGCCCGTAGCCCTCGACCAGCGGCGCGCCCATGGCGCGCTGCCAGCGCTCGGCCACGGCGCGCTGCACGGCCATGCCGCCCGCGACCGAGATCTTGAGCGCGCCGGCGTTCGCCCGGCACACCTCGTCGAAACCGGGGGCATCGAGCAACGCCGCGTAAAGCGTATTCACGCCGGTGATGCCGGAGAAGCGCGTGCGCTTCAATTCGGCGACGAAGGCGGCCAGGTCGCGCGGGTTGACGATCAGCAGGTTGTTGGCGCCGAGCCTGAAAAACAGCAGCAGGTTCGCGGTGAGCGCGAACACGTGATACAGCGGCAGCGCGGTGACCACGGTCTCCTCGCCCTCGGCGAGCGCCGCGCCGGCCCAGCCCAGGGTCTGGCGCACGTTCGCGGCCATGTTGGCGTGCGTGAGCACCGCGCCCTTCGGCCGGCCGGTGGTGCCGCCGGTGTACTGCAGGAAGGCGACGTCCTCGGGACGCACGGGGGTCGCGGGAAGCTCGGGTGCCTGTGCATCCCTGAAGGCGATAGCGCCCGGGATGCGCCAGGCAGGCACCATCTTCTTCACGTGCTTGACGGCGAAGTTGACGACCCAGCGCTTGGGCGCCGGGAACGCGTCGCCCAGCTGCGTGGTGATCACGTGCCGCACGCGCGTGCCGGCGAGCGCGTGCTCGGCCGTGTGCGCGAAATTCTCCAGCACCACGAGCGCCGTCGCGCCGGAGTCCTCGAGCTGGTAGCGCAGCTCGGGCGCGGTGTAGAGCGGGTTCACGTTCACCACCGCGAGCCCCGCGCGCAGCGCGCCGATGAGCGCGATCGGGTACTGCAGGACGTTCGGCAGCATGAGGGCGACGCGCTCGCCGGGCGCGAGCCCGAGCCTGCCGCGCAGGAATGCGCCGAAGGCGGCCGAGCGCCGCTCCACTTCGCCGTAGGAAAGCGTCACGCCCATGCTGGTGAAGGCGGGACGCTCGCGCCAGCGCGCGCAGCTCGCCTCGAACAGCGCCTTCAGCGTGTCAGGCGGCGGCGGTGCGTTTGCCATGGCGCGCGAGCAGCGCGACCACCTCGTCGTCCTCGACCTGCTCGAAGTGGCGGTAGAACTGGCCCACGGCCATGAAGCCCTCGGGCGTCTCCAGGCAGACGAGCTCGTCGGCGTAGGGCCGGATCTGCTCCAGGCTGTCGGCCGGCGCGACCGGCACGGCGCACACCAGGCGCGCGGGCTTCTTGGCGCGCACCGCGTGCAATGCGGCGATCATGCTCGCGCCGGTGGCGATGCCGTCGTCCACCACGATCGCCACGCGGCCCGCGGGATCCGCCGGCGCGCGCGCGGGGGTGTACTGCGCGCGGCGGCGGCGCAGGAGCGCGAGCTCCGCGTCCTTCTCGCGCGCGAGATAGGCCTGGTCCGCGCCCGCCGAGGCCGCGTAGCCGGCGACATAGGTCCAGCCGCTTTCGTCCACGGCGCCGACGGCGAACTCGGGGCTGCCCGGCGCGTGCAGCTTCTTCACCAGCACCACGTCGAGCTCGCCCTCCAGCAGCCGCGCGATTTCGGCGCCCATGGCGACCGCGCCGCGCGGGATGGCGAGCACCAGCGGGTTGCGGCCCTTGTAGGCGCCGAGCGCCTGCGCGAGGCGCCGGGCGGCGTCGAGGCGGGAGTCGAAGATCCTGCTCATGACAGCATTCTTGCCCGCGAGGCTCCCGCCTTCTTGATCTAGCGCAAGCCGGCGCGCAGTGCGGCCGCGAACAGCGGCGCCACCGGCACCCCTTCGACCCCCGGGTCGGTCACGGGGCGCACGCTGTCGGTGGTCAGAATGCGGCGCACGCCCGCCGCGCGGATGCGCTCGAGCGCGCCCGGCGCCATCACCGCGTGCACGAAGAACGCGTGCACCTCGGACGCGCCCGCGGCGGCGAGCGCCTGCGCCGCGCCCGCGAGCGTGCGGCCGGTGCTCGCCATGTCGTCGACCAGCAGGCAGGAGGCGCCGCGCACCTCGCCCAGCACTTGCAGCGGCACCGCGGCGTCGACGCCGGTGCGCTGCTTGGCGACCGCGGCGAGCGGCGCGCCGAGCGCCATCGCGTAGCGCTGCGCGCGCTTCATGCCGCCCGCGTCGGGCGAGACCAGCGTGTAGCCGCGCCCGTGCAGCAGCGGCAGCACGGCATCGTCGGCGCGCAACTGCGTGACGGGCATCGGAAAAGCGCTCTCCAGCGCGCTCGAGTGCAGCTCGAGCACCACCACGCGCTCGATGCCCGCGGCGGCGAGCAGGCGCGCGGCGAGCTGCGCCGAGCGCGGCTCGCCGCTCGCGCCGCGCACGTCCTGGCGCGCGAAGCCGAAGTAGGGCATGAGCGCGGTGACGCTCGCCGCCCCCGCGGCGCGCGCGGCGTCGGCGAGGAGCGCGAGCGTGACCAGCCGCTCGCCCACGGGCGCCGGGGTCGGCTGCACGATGCCGAGGTGAACGCCCTGCACGTCGGCGTCGATCTTCACGCGCGTCTCGCCGTCGGCGAAGGCGGAGATCTGCGCGGGCAGGAGCGGCAACCCGGCTTCGCGCGCGATGTCCTGCGCGAGCTGCGGGTGCGCGTCGCCGGCGAGAAGGGCGGCGGGGTTCATTGCCCGGGAGTATGGCGCAAGGCCCAGCGCTTGCCGTGCGCGATGCCGATGCGGATCGCCCGGCCCTCGGGGTGCCCGGACTCGAGCAGCGCGTTGGCGATCTCGATCGCCTTGGCGCGCACGCGCGGCGGCAGGTTCTTCATCGAGTCGGGGTAGAAGGCTTCGTTCCAGGGCATGCGCGTGGCTGCGGCCGCTAGCGCCGGCGCTCGATCAGAATGCCCGCGACTTCGATCGCCACCGCGAGCGCGAGCACCGCCAGCCCGGCGAGCGTGTCGGGCGCGGCGAGCATGAGCACGACGCCGAACGCGCCCAACGCGCCCGCGATCACCCTGCGGTGGAAGCGCTCCAAGGCCATGGCGCCAGATTTTCATGCTTGCGGGCTGGCGGATTGATCTCCATCAAGTAAGATAGCGGTGCCATGACCCAGAAAATCCCCGAGACCGCGCCCGACTACGACCGCACGCGCATCGTGGAGCGGCCCGACGGCGTCTACTGGCAGGACAAGGAAGGCGGGCGCGAGTACGGCCCCTTCGCCACGCTGCTCGAGGCGGTGCAGGACATGGAGCTCGGCGGCGAGCGGAACCTCGAGCCGGGCGAGACCCTGGCGGAGGCCGAGAATGAGATCGGCATGTCGGACTTCATCGACTCCGAGACCGGGGGGCCCGCCGAAGAGGGCGTGCCGCGGCTCGAAGATCACTGAGGGCCGCCGCGAGGTCGGCGTCCTTCTCCAGCGGGCTGCCGGTTTCCGCGCGGCCCCACATCGAGAGCTCGCAGAACTCCAGCACCGGCGCGCCGCGCTCGCGCAGCTTTGCGCCGAGCGGCGCCGACACCAGCCACCATTCGTGCACCTCGGCCTCGCTTGTCGGCATTTCCGGGCGAGGTGCGAGACCGGCCTCGACGAGCCGGCTCACCGCGCGGCCGCAGCGGTGGAAGACGTGCTTCGCGATCGCTTTCATGAAGGCAGGCTAGCGCGCCGCCGGCAGGCCGGTTTGATCCCGGTCAAGACGCCGCCGCGCCGCCGCGCCACGCTGAGCTTCCATGCCGGTGCACAACGCGGACATCGCCGCCGCCTTCGAGGAGATAGCCGACCTGCTCGAGCTCGGCGACGAGAACCCGTTCCGCGTGCGCGCCTACCGCAACGCGGCGCGCGTGGTGGGCGGCCTGAGCCTGGACCTCGCCGCAACGCTCGCCGAGGGCGCCGCGCTGCCCAAGCTCCCGGGAATCGGCGCGGACCTCGACGGCAAGATCCACGAGATCGCGGCCACCGGCAGCTGCAAGCTGCTCGCGCAGCTGCGCCGCAGGTTCCCCGCCGGCATCACCGCGCTGCTTGCGCTGCCCGGGCTCGGGCCGAAGCGCGTGCGCGCCTTGCGCGCAGCCCGCATCGGCTCATTGGAAGACCTGCGGCGCGCCGCGCGCGCGGGGAAGCTTCCCGCCCTGCCGGGGTTCGGCGAGAAGACGGCGCAGCGCATCGTCGACGCCGCGCAAGCGCAGCTCGCCGCGCCGCGGCGCTTCAAGCTCGCCCTCGCGGCGCAGTACGCCGAGCCGCTGGCGAAGTACCTGGGCGCGGTGGTCGCGGGAAGCTACCGCAGGAGGAAGGACACGGTCGGCGACCTGGATTTCCTCGTCGTCTCCGACCAGCCGGAAAAGGTGAGCGCACGTTTCGTCGAGTACCCTGAGGTGCGTGAAGTCCTCGCCCAGGGCACGACGCGCTCCAGCGTGCGGCTCGCCTCGGGCATCCAGGCCGACCTGCGCGTCGTGCCGCGCGAGAGCTACGGCGCGGCGCTGCATTACTTCACCGGCTCGAAGGCGCACAACATCGCGGTGCGCAAGCTCGGCATCGCGCGCGGGCTGAAGATCAACGAGTACGGGGTGTGGCGGGGCGAGAAGCGCGTCGCGGGGAAGACCGAGGAATCCGTCTACGCCGCGGTCGGGCTGCCCTACATCGAGCCGGAGCTGCGCGAGAACCAGGGCGAGCTCGAGGCGGCGCGCCGCGGCGCGCTGCCACGCCTGGTGGCGCTTGCCGACCTGCGCGGCGACCTGCACGCGCACACCAGCGCCACCGACGGGCGCAACACCGTGCGCGAGATGGCGCTCGCGGCGCATTCGCGCGGCTTCGAGTACTTCGCCGTCACCGACCATTCGCGGCGCCTGGCGATGGCGCACGGGCTCGATCCGCGGCGCCTGGAAAAGCAGATCGCGGAAATCGACGACGTGAACCGGGATCTGCGCGGCATCACAGTGCTGAAGGGCATCGAGGTGGACATCCTGGAGGACGGCGGTCTCGACCTTCCGGACTCCGTTTTGGCGAAGCTCGACTTGGTGGTTGCGGCGGTGCACGGCGGTTTCGGCCTGTCGCGCGCGCGGCAGACCGCGCGCGTTCTCAAGGCGCTGTGCAACCCGCACGTATCCATCCTCGCGCACCCCACGGGGCGGCTGATTGGCGAGCGCGAAGCGTATGAGCTCGACATGCTCGCGGTGATGCGCAAGGCGAAGCGCCTGGGCGTGGCGCTGGAATTGAACGCGCAACCCGACCGGCTCGATCTGAACGACGTGCATTGCCGCATGGCCAAGGACGAGGGCGTGCTGGTCAGCATCGGCTCGGACGCGCACGGGGTGGACGGGTTCGACGTGCTGCGGTACGGAGTGGGGCAGGCGCGGCGCGGGTGGCTGGAGAATAGCGATGTCCTCAACGCGCGGCCGCTTGGGGAGGTGAGGCGCTGGCTGGCGCGGCCGACTGGCTAGGAGCGGCGGATTGAGCAGGCTGTCCCTTAGAGCCGGTATCGCCGAAGGGTCAAATTCGGTCAGGAAATAAAACTCGTGCGCTAATCGGCGCATGCTCTTTCGAGCTTGGCGCCAGACCGGAAAGGGGAGCCAAGCGTCTGGCCGGAGGTCCCCATGGGGCATGCGAAGTATCTCTATCAGCTTCCCGCGGCGCTCTTGTTCGCCGCGGCGATCGCCGCGACTGGCGGCGCTTTGGACCAAGCGAAAGCGCCTCTGCCGCGTGACAGCGCGGCGCCGTACTCGTGCGACGCGTGCATCGCGCGCGCCCTGGTGCGCGTCGAGAGCGAGCCCAATGCGAAAGAACACGTCCTGGCTTGGATGCTCAAGGATACCCTGCGCACGGCCACCGCCCTGATCGGATGCGGCAACGCGGGGGACCGAGCCGTTCGCGCGCCCACGGCTACAGCGGGCATACGCTGGTAGCCATTCCCATTGCAAGCCTGGAACGTGCGAATGGCGGCTCTTCGCCTATTCTGTTGAAAAACTCAATTGCCCTACCCAGCAGAACATCACATCGATCAGTTGAACCCGCCGCCGATAGCAGCCATTGGCTGTCCTCACACCCAGCCCTGCGCTCCCAAGCGCCGCACGGAAACTCCCTATAGCAGCCCGAATTTCACGCTTGCCCCACCCCGGTTACCATCCCCGCATGACCGACCGCAAGCGCGCCACCCCCAAGGCCTACCAGAACCCGTCCTTCCTCAACAGCAAGGACGCGCGTCCGTTGCGCATCCTGTCGGAGTATTTCGAGCCCAAGAGCCGCTTCGACCATTTCAAGGTGGAAGACACCATCGTCTTCATGGGCTCGGCGCGCATCCAGTCGCGCGAGGCCGCCGAGGAGAGGGTGCGCAAAGGCGGCGGCGAAAAGGCGCAGACCGCGCTGAAGATGTCCGCCTATTACGAAGCCGCGCGCGAGTTCGCCTTTCGCCTGACGAACTGGTCGAAGGCGCTCGACCACGAGGAGCGCCGCTTCGTGGTGTGCACCGGCGGCGGCCCCGGGATCATGGAGGCGGCCAACCGCGGCGCGGCCGAGGCGAAGGGCTTGAACGTCGGCCTCACGATCTCGATTCCGGTGGAGGAATTCGACAACCCCTACGTCACGCGCGAGCTCGCCTTCCACTTCCACTACTTCTTCATGCGCAAGTTCTGGTTCGCTTACCTGGCGAAGGCGGTGATCGTGTTTCCGGGCGGCTACGGAACCCTGGACGAGCTGTTCGAGCTCTTGACGCTGGTGCAGACGCGCAAAATGCGCAAGCCCATGCCCATCGTGCTCTTCGGCACCGAGTACTGGCGCGAGATCGTCAACTTCGACGCGCTCGCGCGCCATGGCATGATCGACCCGGAAGACGTTGAGCTGGTGCACCGCACCGACTCCGTCGACGAGGCCTTCGACTGGATCGTCCTGCAGCTCGCCGAGAAGGCGCTGGGGCAGCCGGGGGCGACTCTGTAGTTCGACGCGGCGCACACTATCCGGGGTTTCGCCGCCCGGCATGCGAAGATCCCGGCATGAGGGCGCGTCCTGACCGGAAGCAGCCAAGATGAAAGCCAAAAAGCCGAAAGCAGAGAGAGGCAAGCAATCCTCCACCGCCTATTTTCAGAATCTGAGGCCGAAATTTCTCGACTGGAATCCGCCTACGGAGGAAGAAAAGGCGCTGGAGGTGACGGCACGGAGGCAAGCAAGAGAGTTCGAGTTGAAGAGGGTCACCGAGCTCGCCAAAGGCAGAGAAGCGGAGAAAGCAGCCATGGCAAAGCGCTACCGGAGCGCAGGCGCCAGAAAGAAGCAACGCAAACGTGTTTAGGGCAAAAAAGCCGGGCGAACAGGTCACTCGCTGACCTCCGGCGTTCGCAGCACGCGCCGTTGACTTGCGTCAAACCGCGCTTCCGTCCCCGCCCTAGGGTGCCCGCATGGACGCGCACGCGAGCCCGCTGCTCACCGACCTGTACCAGCTCACCATGCTGCAGGCCTATTACGAGCAGGACATGACGCAGACCGCGGTGTTCGAGCTCTTTGTCAGAAAGCTGCCGCCGGGGCGCGAGTTCCTGGTCGCGGCGGGGCTGGAGCAGGCGCTGGACTACCTGGAGGGCCTGCGCTTCGGGCCCGAGGAGCTGGAGTGGATCGGGCGCTCGGGGCACTTCAAGCCGGACTTCGCCGCGCGCCTCGAGCGCCTGCGCTTCACCGGCGAGGTGCACGCCATGCCGGAAGGGACGCTCTTTTTCCCCGACGAGCCGATCCTGCGCGTGGCCGCGCCGATGCCCGAGGCGCAGCTCGCCGAGACGCGGCTCCTCAACCTGGTTCACTTCCAGACCGTGATCGCCTCGAAGGCGGCGCACGTGCGCCGCGCCGCGCCCGGCAAGGGGCTGATCGACTTCGGGCTGCGCCGCGCGCACGGCGCGGAAGCCGGCCTGTACGCCGCGCGCGCCGCCTGGCTCGCCGGCTTCGACGGCAGCGCCACCGCGCTCGCCGCGCCGCGCTTCGGCATCCCCGTCTTCGGCACCATGGCGCACTCCTTCGTCCAGGCGCACGAGAGCGAAGCCGCGGCCTTCGCGCATTTCGCCGCCGCGTTTCCGGACAACGCCGTGCTGCTGGTGGACACCTACGACACGCTGCAGGGGGCGCGGCGCGCCGCGGCGACGCCCGGAAAGTTGAAGGGCGTGCGCCTGGACAGCGGCGAGCTGGACGATCTGTCGCGCAAGGTGCGCCGGATCCTCGACGACGCCGGGCAGCGCGAGGCGATCATCTTCGCGAGCGGCAACCTGGACGAGGCGCGCATCGCGGCGCTGCTCGCCGCGGGCGCACCCATCGACAGCTTCGGCGTGGGCACCAGCCTCACCACCTCGGCCGACGCGCCCTATCTCGACGCGGTGTACAAGCTGCAGGAATACGCGGGGCGGCCGCGGCGCAAGCGCTCCACCGGCAAGGCGACCTGGCCGGGGCGCAAGCAGGTCTGGCGCTCGCTCGATGCGCGCGGGTGCTTCGCGCGCGACGTGATCACGCTGGAAGGCGACGCGCAGACGGGCGCGGCGCTGCTCGAGCCCGTGATGCGCGGCGGGCGCCGCCTCGCGCAGCCGACGCTTGCACAAGCGCGCGCGCGCTGCCTGGCGGAGCTCGCGCGGCTGCCCGCGCCCGAAGTTCGGATCGCGCCGGCGCTCAGGCGGCTCGCCGACGAGGTCGACCGGGGCACCTAGCTGCGGAAGGTCTTCTCGTGGCGCTCCTGGCAGGCGATGCAGCGCAGCGCCCCAAGCTGCGCGCGCAGGCGCGCCACCGGAATGTCGGCGCCGCAGTCGGCGCACACGCCGTAGGAGCCGTCGGCGATGCGCGCGCGCGCGGCCTCCAGCTCGCGCAGCTCGGCGAGGTCGCGCGTCACTTCCGCGTTGTCGACGTCGGCCACCAGGTCGGCGAGCGCCTCGTCGCCGGTGTCGTGCACCGCGCCCGCGACTTCCGCGAACGGCTCGTTGCGCGCGCGCGCCACCTCGCGGCGGATTTCCGCGGCCAGCGCCTCGCGGCGCTCCTCGATCGCGCTGGCGAGCTCGATCGTTTCCCTGCGGTTCAGTGCCATCGTGCCTCCTTGTCGCCTCAAGCCTAGGGGCCGCGGCGCGCGCGGTGTTTGACCAAGGTCAAACTCGCCTCAAGGCCGCTCGCGTACCTTGAGGCCATGAAATCACAGCGCAAGCACGTCCGCACGCACCGGCAGGAGCAGCTGCTCGAACAGGTGGTGCACGATACCTACAAGTCCAGGAGGAAGCTTCCCGAGCCTACGCGCTGCAAGGACTGCGGCGCGCTCTGGCGCCGCGGGCGCTGGAGCTGGGGCGCGGCGCCGGCGGGCGCGCACGAGGGGCGCTGCCCGGCGTGCAAGCGCATCCGCGACCGCTTTCCGGCCGGGTACGTCTCGGTGCAGGGGGAGTTCTTCGACGCGCACCGCGAGGAAGTCCTCGGGCGCGTGCACCGCTGCGAGGCGGCGGAGAAGCGCGGCCACCCGCTCGAGCGCATCATGGCGATCGAGGCCGAGGGTCGCGGCGTCCTGGTGACCACGACCGGCGCGCATCTGGCGCGGCGCATCGGCGATGCGCTGCAGCACGCCTACAAGGGCGAGCTCGACTACCGCTACAACAAGGCCGACAACCTGCTGCGCGTGAGCTGGAGCCGCTAGCGTGAAAGTGCGCGATTTCTACAGCCCGAAGGTCGTGCTCGGCGAGCCGGGCGCGAGCTTGCGCGAAGCGGCGCTCCTCATGCGCAACCAGCACGTCGGCGCCCTCGTCGTCGTGGAGAAGAAGGAAGGGGTCGTGCGGCCGGTCGGCATCCTCACCGACCGCGACATCGTGGTCGCGGTCGTCGCCGTGCCCGGCGCGCGGCCCGAGGGCATCCGCGTCGCCGACGCGATGTCCACGCAGCTGGCGGTGGCGCAGGAGGACGACGGGATCTTCGAGGCCGTGCAGCGCATGTCCGAGCGCGCCGTGCGCCGCCTGCCGGTGGTGGCGGCCGACGGCAGCTTGAAGGGCATCGTCACGCTGGACGACGTGCTGCGCGTGATCTCCACGGAGCTCGCGCAGCTCGCCGAGGCGCTGCGCTGGGGCCGCATGCGCGAGCGCGACAAGCGCGCGCCGCTGTAGGGTGGGCCCATGGCCCACCGTACGGGTCATAACGGGAAACGCCGCGTTTCCCCGGCCTTCAGGCTGTGCACCGCGTCGACCACGCCGAGCGCGATGGGTGCGGCGTTCGAGGCGCGCGCGTGCACTTCGAGGACTTCCTGGCGCACTTCGAGATCGAGCGTGAGGCCGCGGTAGCGCACGGTGAGGCGCAGGCAGGCGAGCTCCTGCGGCAGCCGCGGGTTGAGCCAGAGCACGTCGCCGCGCGCCTCGATGCCGGTATAGCCGCGCTGCACCAGGTCGACGGTGCCCGCCATGGCCCCGAGATGGATGCCCTCGGAGGTCGTCCCGCCCTGGATGTCGCCGACGTCGCTCTCCAGCGCCTCGAGGAACTGGCGCCAGGAGCCGGCGCGGTCCGAGCGCGCGAGCACCCACGAGTTCACCACGCGCGAGAGCGTAGAGCCGTGCGTGGTGCGCGCCGCGTAGTAGGCGACGTTCTTCGGGATGGTGTCGGCGGGAAACGAGTAGCCGAGCCGGCCGAAGATCTCCTCCAGCTCCTCGGCGGAGAACAGGTAAAACAGCATCAGCACGTCGGCCTGCTTGGACGCCTTGTAGCGGTTGACGTCGTCGCCCTCGGCCTCGAGCACGCGGTCCAGGCGCGAGAAATCGCGGTACTCGGCGCGGTAGCGGTCCCAGTCGAGCTCGGCGAGCTGCTCGTAGCCCTCGAACTGGCTGATGATGCCGTTACCGTGAAAGGCGACGCGCATGCGCCGGCTGGCGTCGTCCCAGCGCGCGAGCTCCTCGTCGCCCAGCGCGAGCGTCTCGCGCAGCTCGCGCCGGCGCTCATCCGGCAGCGCCGCGAGCACGTCGAAGGCGCGCGCCAGCACCCAGGCCGCCATGACGCTGGTGTAGGCGTGGTTGTCGAGCCCCGGGCGCCCGGTTTCCGCGTCCGCGGTGTGGAACTCGTCGGGGCCGACCACGCCGAGGATCTCGTAGCGCTGGTGCGTCTCGTTGAAGGTGGCGAAGCCGCCCCAGAAGCGCGCGATCTCGAGGAACATCTCGGCGCCGTAGAAGCCGAGGAACTCCAGGTCGCGCGTCACCTGGTAGTACTGCCAGACGTTGTAGGCGATCGCCGCGTTGACGTGGCGCTGCAAGTAGGTGTGGTCCGGGATCCAGCGCCCCGAGCGCGGGTTGAGGTGCAGCACCTGGCTTTCCTCGCGCCCGCTCGAGCCGCTCTGCCAGGGGAACATGGCGCCGCGATAGCCCGCCGCGCGCGCGGCCTCGCGCGCTGCGCCGAGCCGGTGGTAGCGGTAGAGCAGCAGCGCGCGCGTGATCTCGGGCAGGCGGAAGTTCAGCAGCGGGAAGATGAACAGCTCGTCCCAGAAGATGTGGCCGCGGTAAGCCTCGCCGTGCAGCCCGCGCGCGGGCACGCCGGCGTCGAGCATCTTGCTGTTGGGCGAGGCGGTCTGCAGGAGGTGGAAGATGTGCAGGCGCAGGATGCGCTGCGTGCGCTCGCCGCCGTCCTCGAGCGCGATGTCGAAGCGCTGCCACAGGTGGCTCCAGGCGAGGCCGTGGCTCGCCGCGAGCGCGGCGAAGTCCGGCGCGCGCGCGGCGCTCGCGAGCGCTGCTTCGCCGCACTCCGAGATGGCCCGGTCGCGCGAGGTATGCAGCGCCACGATCTTCTCGATGCGCAGCGGCTCGCCTTGCCGCGGCTCGAGATGCAGCCTGCTCCCGGCGTACCCGGCCTCGACGAGCTCGCGCGCCTGGCAGGGGCGGTCGAGCCGCGTGCGCGCGGCGAGCGCGATTTCCAGCCGCGACTGCAGGGTGCGCACCTTCAGGAGCACCGTGTCCGCGCCCGCGGCGCGCGCCTCGAGCGGCTCGAGGTGCCTGCGCGCGAGGTCGCGGTAGCGCGCCACGCCCGCGTTCTCCACGCGAGCGTCGAGCGCGCTCACGACTTCGAGCGGGCCGCTCCAGTCCTCGGCGGTGAGCACCGTTTCCAGCGCCGCGAGGTGCGGCTCGGCCATGTGGACGAGGCGCCGTTCGTCGAACCGCGTGTGGCGCCCCGCGGCGTCGCGAAAGCGCACGTGGCGCTCGAGCATGCCGCAGGAGAAATCGAGCACCTGCCGGTAGTCGAGGATCTCGACCGCCTTCAGGTCGAACCAGTCGGCGCCGTCGATGCGAAAAGCCAGCGCGAGCCAGTTGGGCAAATTGACCAGGTCCTCGTTCTCGATCTCGCGCCCCGCGATCTCGGTCGCCTGGCGGTCGTAGCCGCCGGCGAGGTAGGTGCCCGGATAGTGCACCTCGCCGGCGGCGGCCTCGGGGGCCGCGCCGCGCGTGGCGAAGTAGCCGTTTCCCAGGGTGCAGAGCGCTTCACGCAGGCGCTCTTCCTCGGGCTTGAACTCGCGGTAGTCGAGGCTCCAGCTCACGCGAGGCCGGCGAGCAGGGCGCGCACCTCGTCCGTGTCGCGCAGCGTGTATTGCGCGGCGGTGGGCTGCGGCGCTTCCTGCACCGCGATGCCGACGCCGCGATGCGCGAGCGCGCGGAAGGCGTCCTCGTCGGTGACGTCGTCGCCGATGTAGACCGGCAACGCGTCCTCGAGGCCGAGCGTCTCGATGAGCCACAGCACCGCGCGCCCCTTGTCCCAGTCCACGTCGGGCTGCAGCTCGAACACCTTCTTGCCCGAGGTCACGCGCAGCGCCGGGTGGCGCGCCTGCGCGCGCGCCACGGCATCGCGTACCGCGGGCACGTCCGCGTCGCGCGCGCGCCGGTAGTGGACGGCGAGCGTGAAGCGCTTGCGCTCGAGCTGCACCCCTGGGAGATCGTGGGTGTCGCGCGCCACCTGGTCCGCAGCGGCGGCGAGCTGCGGCGCGGCGGCCGCCGCGGCGCCGTGCACGCGGTTGCCGCGCGGCCCGGCGATCTCGAAGCCGTGGCAGCCGGCGTAATGCACCTCTGGCAGCCCGACGCGCCGGCGCACGTCCTCGAGGTCGCGCCCGCTCACGATGGCGACCGGGTGGCGCCGCGCGAGACGCTGCAGCACCTCGCGGGTTTCCGGGGCGAGCACCGCGTCCTCCGGGCGCTCGACGATCGGCGAAAGCGTGCCGTCGTAGTCGAGGAACAGCGCCAGCCCGCGGCTGCCTGCCGCGGCGCGGATTGCCTCGGGCGTCGCGCGGCTCATGCCGCGCGCTCCAGCTCGCCGAGATCGCCCACCACGAGCGTCGCACCGTGCTCGCGCAGCGCTTCGGCCTGCCCGGCGCGGTCCACGCCGATCACCGCGCCGAAGCCACCCGCACGACCCGCCTCCACGCCGGCGAGCGCGTCCTCCACCACCGCCGCGCGCGCGGGCGCGACGCCGAGCGCCTCGGCGGCGTGCAGAAAGGTATCCGGCGCGGGCTTGCCGGCCAGCCCCAGGCGCGCGGCGTCGTTGCCGTCGACGCGCGCGTCGAACAGATCGTGGATTCCGGCAGCCTGCAGCACCGCGTCCGCGTTGCGGCTGGCGGTCACCAGCGCGGTGCGCACGCCCCGCCGGCGCAGCGCGCGGATCAGCGCGAGCGTGGTTTCGTACACCTCCACGCCGTCGCGCAGGCGCTCGAGAAAGAGGGCGTTCTTGCGCGCGCCGATCGCGCGCACCTCCTCGTCGGCGGCGGCGATGCCGCGCGCGGCGAGGAAGCTGCGCACGCCGTCTTCGCGCGGCTTGCCGTCGACGTAGCGCAGGTAATCGGCCACGGGGTCGAAGGGGAGGGGCGCAAACGCCTCCTGCCACGCCTGGGCATGGACCTTCGCGGTCCGCGTCACCACGCCATCGAGGTCGAAGATCACCGCTTCGATGCCTTCAAGGGCGAGCCGCGGGTTTGCCTGGAAGACCGGGCCGCTCAAAGCTTCTTCACCGCTCGCATCAGGGTGGACTCTACCGGATCGGCCGTCGCCTCGAAGCCGAGCGCGCGCACGAACTTCATCATCTCGCGGTTCTCGCGCAGCACCAGACCCTCCATGGTCTCCATGCCGTTGGCGCGCGCGGCGCGGATCAGCGCGTCCATCAGCAGCCCGGCGATGCCGCTGTGGCGCCAGTCGTCCGCGATCACCACGCCGAACTCGCAGCTGCGGCCGTCGGGGTTGCCGACGTAGCGCGCCTCGCCCACCAGCGTCGGCCGGCCCTCGAGCTCGGCCTCGCACACGAACGCCATGTGCTTTTCGTAGTCGACGTGCGTGAAGAAGTGGATCAGCTTGTCGGAGACCGATCTTACGAACTTCATGAAGCGCATCTGCCGCGATTCCGCGGACAGGTGCTCGAAGAAGTCGCGCGTGGGCATCTCGTCCTCGGCGCGGATCGGGCGGATGGTCACGGTGCGGCCGTCGGCGAGCGTGCGCCGGCGCACGAGGTGCAGCGGGTACTCGGCCATTGCAGGATTGTTGCGGGCAGGTCGGCAGGGCGCTTGATGCAGGTCAAACGGCGCCGGAACGCCTTGCGCCAGCATGGGCGGGTGGAACGCCCCGCGATCATCCGCAAGTCGCCCTGGGACCCGGCGCGCCGCGCGCTCGCCGGACTGCCCGGTGGCGGCCTCAACATCGCCTACGAGGCGGTGGACCGGCACGCGGCTGGCCCGCGCGCCGCTCGCGTTGCGCTGCGCTGGCTGGGGATGGACGACACGCGCCGCGACATCACCTACGCCGAGCTTGCGGTGCTGTCGAACCGCTTCGCGAACGTCTATCGCTCGCTCGGCATCAAGAAGGGCGACGCGGTGTTCGTGCTCTGCGGCCGCATCCCCGAGCTCTACGCCGCGGTGCTGGGCGCTCTGAAGTGCGGCGCGGTGGTGTCGCCGCTGTTCGCCGCGTTCGGCCCCGAGCCGCTCAAGACGCGCATCAACCTCGGGCGCGGCAAGGTGCTGATCACCACCGAGGCGCTCTACGAGCGCAAGGTGACGAAGGTCGAAGGCGAGATGCCGACGCTCGAGCACGTGCTGAAGGTGGATGCGCCGGAGGCGAAGTCGAGCCTCGAGCAGGCCTCCGATCGCTTCGACATCGAAAGGACCCTGCCGGAGGACGTCTCGTTCCTGCACTTCACCAGCGGCACCACCGGCATGCCGAAGGGCGCGCAGCACGTGCACGGGGCCGCGGTGATGCACTACGCGACCGGCAGGGTGGCGCTCGACCTGCACGACGAGGACGTCTTCTGGTGCACGGCGGACCCGGGCTGGATCACCGGCACTTCCTACGGCATCGTCGCGCCGCTGCTGCACGGGGTGACCAGCGTGGTGGACGAGGCCGAGTTCGACGCCGAACGCTGGTACGGCATTCTCGAGGCCGAGAAGGTCTCGGTGTGGTACACCGCGCCCACCGCGATCCGCATGCTGATGAAGGCGGGTGCCGATTTGGCGAAGAAGCGCGCGTACCCGGCGCTGCGCTTCATCGCGAGCGTCGGCGAGCCGCTCAACCCGGAGGCCGTGTGGTGGGGCATGGACGCATTCGGCATGCCGATCCACGACAACTGGTGGCAGACCGAGACCGGCGGCATCATGATCGCCAATACCGCGGCGATGGACGTCAAGCCCGGCTCGATGGGCAAGCCGCTGCCGGGGGTCGAGGCCGCGATCGCGCGCCGGGACGCGAAGGGCATGCGCTTCATCGACGACCCCGAAGAGCAGGGCGAGCTCGTGCTGCGCGCTGGCTGGCCGTCGATGTTCCGCGGCTACCTCGACCAGGAGGAGCGCTACCGCAAGTGCTTCGCCGACGGCTGGTACTTCACGGGCGACCTCGCGAAGCGCGACGCCGACGGCTATTACTGGTTCGTAGGCCGCGCCGACGACGTGATCAAGTCCGCAGGCCACCTCATCGGGCCGTTCGAGGTGGAGAGCGCGCTCATGGAGCACCCGGCCGTTGCGCAGGCCGGCGTCATCGGCAAGCCCGACCCGGTGCTGGGCGAGAGGGTGAAGGCTTTCGTAGAGCTCAAGCCCGGCCATGCGCCGAGCGAGGACCTGCGCCTGTCGATCCTCGGCCACGCGAGAAAGCGCCTCGGCGCCGCCGTGGCGCCGAAGGAGATCGCTTTCGCGACCACGCTGCCGCGCACCCGGAGCGGCAAGATCATGCGGCGGCTGCTCAAGGCGCGCGAGCTCGGGCTTCCGGAAGGCGACACCTCTACGCTGGAGGAAGGCGCGTGAAGGTCCCGCCGCCGCCCTCGGGAAGGGTCAAGCTGCCGGCGGAGCTCTCGCTCGCGCTGCTCGCCGACATGCTGAGGATCCGCCGCATGGAGGAGAAGTGCGCCGAGCTCTACGGCGCGGGCAAGATCCGGGGGTTCCTGCACCTCTATATCGGCGAGGAGGCGGTCGCCGCGGGCGCGATGCGCGCGCTCGAGAAGGAGGACAACGTGGTGGCGACCTACCGCGAGCACGGCCACGCGCTGCTGCGCGGGGTGTCGATGGACGCGATCATGGCCGAGATGTACGGCAAGCAGGAAGGCTGCTCGGGCGGGCGCGGCGGCTCGATGCACCTGTTCGACGCGGCGACGCGCTTCTACGGCGGCAACGCCATCGTCGGCGGCGGCCTGCCGCTCGCCGCGGGGCTCGCGCTGGCCGCGAAGCTGCAGATAGAAAAGCGCGTCACCGCCTGCTTCTTCGGCGAGGGCGCCGTGGCCGAGGGCGCGTTCCACGAGTCGATGAACCTCGCCGCGCTCTGGACGCTGCCGGTCGCGTACTTCTGCGAGAACAATCTCTACGCCATGGGCACCGCGCTCGAGCGCTCGGAATCGCAAACCGACCTCTGCGCCAAGGCCGCGTCCTATGGCATGGCGACGCTGAAAGTGGACGGCATGGACGTCGCCGCGGTGCACGAGACGGCGCAGCGCGCGCGCGAGTACGCGGCGAAGAAAGGCCCGATCTTCGTGGAGCTCCAGACCTACCGCTTCCGCGCGCACTCCATGTTCGACCCGGAGCTGTACCGCGACAAGGCCGAGATCGAGCAATGGAAGACGCGCGGACCGATCCATACGTTTACCGCGCGCCTCAAGGCGCAGAAGCAGCTCACCGAGGAGCGCTTCCTCGAGCTCGATGCCGCAGCGCAGGCCGAGGTGGAGAAGGCAGTCGCCTTCGCCGAGGCCGGCACCTGGGAGCCCATCGCGGACCTGACGAAACACGTGATCACGCCGGCATGAGCCTCATCACCTACCGCGAAGCGCTGCGCCAGGCGCTCGACGAGGCGCTGGCAAAGGACGAGCGCGTGTTCCTCATGGGCGAGGACGTAGGCAAATACGGCGGCACCTATGCCGTGAGCAAGGGCCTGCTGGAAAAGTACGGGCCCGAGCGCGTGCGCGACACGCCGCTCTCCGAGCTCGGCTTCACCGGCGCGGGCATCGGCGCCGCGCTCGGCGGCATGCGCCCGATCGTGGAAGTGATGACGGTGAACTTCAGCCTGCTCGCGCTCGACCAGATCGTGAACACCGCGGCGCTGCTCAGGCACATGTCGGGAGGGCAGTTCTCGGTGCCGCTGGTCGTGCGCATGTCGACCGGCGCCGGGCGCCAGCTCGCCGCGCAGCACTCGCATAGCCTGGAGGGCTGGTACGCGCACATTCCCGGCATCAAGATCGTCGCGCCCGCGACGGTGGAGGACGCGCGCGGCATGCTCGCCGCCGCGCTCGCCGACCCGGACCCGGTGCTCCTGTTCGAGTACCCGGCACTTTTCGAGACAAAAGGCGAAGCTTCCGGCGAGAAGGTGGACATCGCTTCGTCCAAGGTCCGCAGGACGGGAAGCAAGGTCACCCTGGTGACCTACGGCGGTTGCCTGCCCAAGGCGCTGAAGGCCGCAGAAGTGGTGGACGGCGAGGTGATCGATCTGCGCGTATTGCGCCCGCTCGACCTGGCGCCGGTCATCGAGTCGGTGAAGAAGACGCGCCGCGTCGTCGTGGTGGACGAGGGCTGGAGGAGCGGCGGCCTCGCCGCGGAAGTGATGGCGCGCCTCAGTGAGCAGGCCTTCTACGAGCTGGATGCGCCGGTGGCGCGCGTGTGCAGCGAGGAGGTGCCGATGCCGTATCCGAAACACCTCGAGGAAGCGGCGCTGCCGCAGCCGGAGAAGATCGTCGCCGCGGTGAAGGGGCTCTTTGGCTAGCGGGGACCGCGCATGCGGGGCTGGCGTCGCCTGAACCGGCCGCGAAACGCCCCCAATATTGAATCGAGCCGTTTCAAGCCGATGCGCTTGGGCAGGAGCTTGACGGTCTGCCCTCGGCCATGCCGAGTTCGCTTCGCTCTCCTCATTGTGGACTCGGGGAAGTTTGCGCGAATGCGCTATCGACTCGCGTTCAGGAATCGCTCGAGGTCCTCGAGCCGGTGTGCCCAGATGAACACCACGGGGGTCTCCTGGGCTTGCTCGATATACGTCGCATTGAAGACGCCCTGGACGACCGCAGCCGGCACGATCTCATCGCCAAATCGCTCGATCCAGCTCGACGCGTCGCGCGCGACCTCCTTGTTGATTCTCTTGCGGCTGTTGATCTCGCTGTTCGATCCTTTGCACTCGACCGCGAGGATCCGGAAATCTTTCATGCCGACCGCGACGTCCGCGTTGTGTTCATGGATCAACACTTCAGTCATGTACTCGCCAGGCTTCGGCGCATCGCGGCGAAGGTTCTGAACCCCCTTGCGCGGCTTGTCGGCCCGCCGATACTTCATCCTCTCCAGAACCTGTATTACCGCATCCTGGAGTTCCTTTCGTTCCTCCGAGCGCCTCTCCGTTTGAACCCTCTGCGCAGACGCAACGACAGTCGAAGCGAGAATTGCGGCCTCCGTCTCGTGTTTCCTCGGAGCTCGCCGCTCGCGCAACCACCCGAACCGCTTCGTGTCCAGAATCGAGGCGACAACGTTTCTGACTGCCGCCGCCTTCGCGGGACTGGCTTTCAACTGAGTCCAGGCGAGCCGGGCGCCCGACAGCGTCTCGAGGTCGTCCTGGGAAACCGGCGGTGCCGCGAGGTACCGAAACGCCGACAGAAGTTCCTTGTCCTTCACGATTGAGATCAACAGGTCCACGTCAAGGGGGTCGTCAAAGAGCCGTGAAAGCTGCGGTGTTATCGTGCGATTCGCCCGCTCGATGACGCGGAACGCGTGCACGTACCTCTCCCGCGGTTCTCCAACTCTGCGAACTCTGAATTGGTTCCTCGCCTTCGCCACATCCTTGAGGATCTCCGCGGGGCTCCACTTGCGCGCGTGCTTGGGCCAGCTCACGAGGCAGTTCCTGGGGTCCGTAACTCTTCAAGCACCGGTAAGTGAAGTCTTTCGACTTCCCTGGGCTCGAACTTCGTCAGGCCCCCGGAATACGTGCGGCCGCCGTCGCGCGACACGTTCGCGTTCAGCCACTTCGTGATGAGATCGAGATCGGTCGCGGGAATCGGTTCTCTCGGATACAGGCCATGGGCAATATTGATCAAGCGGGCTCCGCACAGATTGCGGACGAACCTGGGCGACCTGCGCGCCATGTAGGTCATGATGATGGGCGCCGGTTCGCGCAGGCCCACCTTGAACCATGGTTTGCGGTGCCGCGCGATATAGCTGTCGCGCCCGCCATGCTTGCCGGCCCAGTCGATGAATCTCCGGATCTGCCCGGCCTCGAGATCCGCGCTTCGCGACCAATCTGCAGGGAGATCGACAACCCGCTTCAGGGTCGTTACTTCGAGCAGGCGGTCCGATCCGAGATCGAGCAAATCTCTGGCTCGCGTGACGGTGGGGAAGAGGACCTGATCAGGAAGCAGTCCTGGATACCGGCCCTCGACCCAGATCATGTTGTTTCCCGTGACCTGACCCCGATGAACCGAGAATAGATCGCCCAACCTCGCGGCAGAACCGACATCCGCTGTGGGACCAGCGGTTGCGAATCTGCTCCATGCATCAAAATGAGAAAGGTCCCGCTTTCGGACCCCTGCAGATGCAGGGACGCTCGACAACTCTCGAATCGAGGCGATCAGCCTTAGGTTCACCGACGATGCGCCCCGCAAGTGGCGGTACGACAAGACGGCCGACGTGGTCATTGCGTCCGCGAACGCGGGTGATGCGCGATCCAACAGCACAATGTCGATGTCGCGGGCCGCGGCGAGCAAGAGCGCTCTCAGCGCCGACCCGTAGTGGGTGTCGAGCCATTCAGCGGAGGTCACATAGCAGACGAGATCGCCTTCCTGCGCCAGGTCGAACGTCTTCACCATGAAGTGGGCATGCAGGCCGGCGAGCTGGCTCCCGCGAATGCCCCTCGACGCCAGCCGGGATGAGTACCACTGCTTCCACGACGACTCGATGTCGTGATGCCGCACGTAGGGCGGATTTCCAATGAAGAGCGTTGCGCCTTCGATGCGCGGCAACATCGCCGCGCGAAAATCCGCCACGTGTACTTGGACCCGGTCACCGAGCCCCGCGGCGGTGAGGTTGCCCAGCAACAGACTGGCCAGCACGCGGTCGTACTCGATCGCCACGATCGATGCGGCAGGGAAAGCTCGCGCGGCGGCAATTGTGAAGCGCCCCGTTCCCGCACCTGGATCAACGATGCGCTTGATGTCGACGCCGCCTCGTTGTGCAAGCGCCACCATCTGCTCGACCAACTCGGGCGGCGTGAACGTGATGCCCCTTCTCCTGCGCGTCGCCGGGGAATGAAGCGCACTGTACTGGTCGCCGACGGTATCGACGAACCGATCGCGACCAACGGCGTAGGACGCGACTTCCTGTCGAAGTTGGCGCGCGCGCGACGGCCTCCGTTTTTGGACGGTCGAGCGGGAGTACGTCCGAAGTTTCCGTCGCTTTTTCTTGTCGGTAGTGCGCCGAGGCATCTGCGTCTGGTTCTTTGTCGCGTTGCGGTTCGAATTGTAGAGCACCAGAAACGACGTCGCGTCCCACCCGGGGCTTGCCCCGCAGTTGATCCAGGTCAAGTCCGGCGCAGGCGTGCAACGCACCATAGCCCCTGAGGTTGACCGCCATGATCGAATTCAAGCTCCCCTCCCTCGGCGCCGACATGGACGAGGGCAAGCTGATCGAATGGAAGGTGAAGCCGGGCGACGCGGTGAAGCGCGGCGACGTGGTGGCCGTGGTGGAGACGCCCAAGGCCGCCGTGGACGTCGAGATCTGGCAGGACGGCGTGGTGCAGGAGCTGATCACGAAGCCGGGCGAGACGATTCCGGTGGAAACAGTCATGGCGCGGCTCGCCGCCGCCGGCGAGGCGCCTGCTGCAGCGCCTGCCGCTGCGCCGGCGGCCGCACCGGCACCGACGCCGGCACCGGCACCGTCACGGCATCCCGTCTCCCCCGCCGCGCGCAAGCATGGGCGCGAGCTGGGTGTAGACGTGGAGACGCTCGCCGGCAGCGGGCCGCACGGCGCGGTGACCGTGGAGGATGTGGAGAAAGCGGCGAAGGGCGGGGCAAAGCCGGCGCCCGCGCCCGCCGCGGCACCGCCGTCCGACAAGGCGCTTGCGATGCGCAAAGCCATCGCCGCGGCGATGAGCCGCTCCAAGCGCGAGATCCCGCACTACTACCTGTCCCAGTTGGTCCCGATGCAGCGCGCGCAGGACTGGCTCACGACGTACAACGAGAAGCGGCCGGTCACCGAGAGGCTGCTGATGGGCGCGCTGCAGCTGAAGGCGGTGGCGCGCGCGCTGAAGGATTTTCCCGATCTCAACGGCTTCTGGAAGGACGATGCCTTCGAGCCGGCGCAGGGCATCCATATCGGCATCGCGATTTCGCTCAGGCAGGGCGGGCTCATCGCGCCCGCGATCCACGATGTGGCCGAACGCAGCCTCGACGAGCTGATGAAGGCACTCGCCGACCTCGTGCGCCGCGCGCGCGCGGGCTCGCTGCGCTCCTCCGAAATGAGCGATCCCACGATCACCGTAACCAACCTGGGCGACCAGGGCGTAGATGAAGTGTTTGCCATCATCTTCCCGCCGCAGGTGGCGATCGTGGGCTTCGGCCGGGTCGCGCCTCGCCCCTGGGCCGAAGATGGCATGATCGGTGCCGTGCCGGCGGTGGTCGCGAGCCTCGGCGGCGACCATCGCGCGAGCGACGGCCATCGCGGCGCGCGCTTCCTCGCCGCGCTCGCGGCCCTGCTGCAGGAACCGGAGAATCTGTGATGGATGCCGAGGAAATCAGGAAGATCGTGCTCGCGGAGCTCAAGCGCATCGCGCCCGAGCTGGAGGACGTCGCGCCGGCGAAGCCCCTGCGCGACCAGGTCGACCTCGATTCGATGGACTGGCTCAACTTCCTCGTCGCCCTCAACGAGCGCCTCAGGATCGAGATCCCCGAGGCCGACTACCGCAAGCTCGGCACGCTCGAGCAGATCGTGGACTACCTCGCGAACAAGTCGGCGTGAAGCACCACGAAACCGTAGGCGCGCACGTCGTCGCCTCGGCGCTGCACGCGCGGCCCGGCGAGCGCGCGGCTGCGGTGCTCGCGCGGCTCGCCGCGGAGAAGCCCGCCACCCTCGAGCTGGTGCTCGGGGTGGACGCGCACGGGCACCTGCTGGGCGCCGCATCGCTCTCGCGGGTGGTGGCCCTGCAGCCGGATGAGCCGATCGACAAGGCGCTGGATCGCGACTTTCCTCGCGTTTGCCCGAACACCGACCAGGAGCATGCGGCCTCGCTCGCGCTGCACCACCGCGTGGACGCGCTGCCCGTGGTGGACGCCGAAGGCCGCGCGCTGGGCGTGATGCCCGCGCAGGCGCTGATGCAGGTGCTGCGCCGCGAGCACGTAGAGGACCTGCACGTGCTCGCCGGCATCCAGCGCGAATCGTCCCAGGCGCGCCACGCCATCGAGGACCCGCCGATGCGGCGCGTGCGCCACCGCCTGCCCTGGCTGCTCGCGGGCCTCGCCGGCGCGGCGGTGGCGACGATGGCGATGGCGGGGTTCGAATCGACGCTGAGCGCCCACATTGCCGTCGCCTTTTTCGTCCCCGGCATCGTCTACCTGGCGGACGCGATCGGCACGCAGAGCGAAGCGGTCGCGGTGCGCGGGCTTTCGCTCACGCGCAGCGGCATCGCGCACCTGCTCGCGGGCGAGCTGCGCACCGGCATGGCGATCGGCGCTTCGCTCGGGCTCATCAGCTTCCTTCCCATCTGGGTGGCCTTCGGCGACGTGCGCCTCGCGGGCGCGGTGGCCACCGCGATCTTCGCCGCCGGCACCATGGCCGCGGCGCTCGGGCTGCTGCTCCCATGGTGGCTCGCGCGCCTCGGGCGCGACCCGGCGCTCGGCAGCGGGCCGATCGCCACGGTAATCCAGGACATCCTCAGCCTGCTCGTGTATTTCGCCGTGGTAAGGTTGTTCGGGATTTGAGCGACTTTACCCGACAGGACTGGCACGCGATTCCCGCGCAGGAGGCGCTGCGCGCCCTCGCCAGCGGCCCGCAGGGCCTGTCGGCCGGGGAAGCCGCCGAGCGCCTGAAGAGGCACGGCCCGAACGCGCTGCCGGAAGCGCCGCGCCGGCACCCGATCCTGCGTTTCCTCGCGCAGTTCAACAACGCGCTCATCTACTTCCTGCTCGTCGCCGCGGCGGCGGCGGCGATCCTCGCCCATTTCATCGACGCCGCGGTGATCGCCGCCGTGGTCGTGGTCAACGCCGTCATCGGCTTCGTGCAGGAGGGCAAGGCGGAAGCCGCGCTCGAGGCGATGCGTAGGATGATCTCGCCCAGGGCGAGCGTGCGGCGCGACGGTGCCCGCCAGTCGGTGGCCGTGGCGGAGCTGGTCCCGGGCGATCTCGTGCTGCTGGAGGCGGGCGACCGCGTGCCCGCGGACCTGCGGTTGGTGCGCGCGCGGGGATTGCTCATCGACGAGGCGCTGCTCACGGGCGAATCGGTGGCCGCGGAAAAACTGGAGGAGCCGGTGGCGGCCGATGCGCCGCTCGGCGATCGGCGCGGCATGGCCTACTCGGGGACGCTGGTCGCCGCGGGCCAGGCGAGCGGCGTGGTGGTGGCCACCGGCATGCGCACCGAGATCGGCCGCATCAGCTCGCTCCTGCAGAGCGTGGAGCAGCTCACCACGCCGCTGCTGCGCCAGATCAATCGTTTCGGCCTGATCTTCACGTGGGTCGCGCTCGCCGTCTCGGCAGTGGTGTTCGCCTTCGCCGTCGGGGTGCGCGGCTACGGCTGGCCGGAGGCGCTGATGGCGGTGGTGGCGCTCGCCGTAGGCGCGGTGCCCGAAGGGCTGCCCGCGGTCATCACCATCACGCTCGCCATCGGCGTGCAGCGCATGGCGGCGCGAAACGCCATCATCCGGCGCCTGCCCGCGGTGGAGACGCTCGGCGCCACCTCGGTGATCTGCTCGGACAAGACCGGCACGCTGACCCGGAACGAGATGACGGCGACGCGCGTGATCGCCGGCGGGCACCACGTGGCGGTGAGCGGCTCGGGTTATGCGCCCGAGGGCGATCTCGAGGCCGTCGGCCACGACGACGACGCCGCCGCGATCGCGGCGGCCGCGCCGCTGGTGCGCTGCGGCCTGCTGTGCAACGACGCGCAGCTGCGCCAGCGCGACGGCGCCTGGACGGTGGAAGGCGACCCGATGGAGGGCGCGCTGGTGGCGCTCGCCATGAAGACCGGCCTCAACCCGGAGCACGCGCGCGCCGAGTGGCCGCGCCTGGACGAGATTCCGTTCGACGCGGCGCACCGCTACATGGCCACGCTGCACCGCGGGCCCGACGGCGACGCGGTGGCGTACGTGAAGGGCGCGCCCGAGCCGTTGCTCGCCATGGCGGGTCTGGGCGACGAGGAGCGCGAGGCCTGGGCGAAGCGCATCGCCGAGGCCGCTTCGGCGGGCGAGCGCGTGCTCGGCTTCGCGTGCAAGCGGCTGCCGGGCGCGCAGCAGCGCTTGCGCAAGGCGGACGTCGCCAGCGAGCTCGAGTTCCTCGGCATCGCCGGCTTCATCGATCCGCCGCGCGAGGAGGCGATCGCTGCGGTTGCCGAGTGCCGCGCGGCGGGCATCGAGGCGAAGATGATCACCGGCGACCACGCGGCGACGGCCGCGACCATCGCCCGGCAGCTCCGGCTGGCGGACGATCCGCAGGCGGTGACCGGCGCGGAGCTGGACGCGATGGACGAGGTCGAGTTCGCCGAAGCCGTGGGGCGCTCCACGGTGTTCGCGCGCACCAGCCCCGAGCACAAGCTGCGCATCGTGCGCGCGCTGCAGGCGGGTGGCGCGGTGGTGGCGATGACCGGCGACGGCGTGAACGACGCCCCCTCGCTCAAGCAGGCCGATGTCGGCGTGGCGATGGGCATCAAGGGCACGGAAGCCGCCAAGGAAGCCGCGGAGATGGTGCTCGCCGACGACAATTTCGCCTCCATCGTCAACGCGGTGCACGAAGGGCGCACGGTCTACGACAACATCCGCAAGGTGATCGCCTGGACGCTGCCCACCAACGGCGGCGAGGCGCTCACCGTGATCGCGGCGATCGCCTTCGGCTTCGTGCTGCCGGTGAGCGCGGTGCAGATCCTGTGGATCAACCTCGTCACCTCGGTGACGCTCGGGCTGGTGCTCGCGTTCGAGCCCGCGGAGCCCGGCGTGATGCGCCGCCCGCCGCGCCCGCCGCAGGCGCCGCTGCTGTCGCCGTTCCTCCTTTGGCGCGTGGCGCTGGTATCGTTCCTGTTCCTCGGCGCCGCGCTGGCGATGTTCTTCCATTCGCTCGCGCGGGGCAACGACCTGGAGACGGCGCGCACCCTGGTGGTGAACATGCTCGTGGTGATGGAAATCTTCTACCTGTTCAACGTGCGCTACCTGCACCAGGCCTCGATCACGCCGCGCGGCGCGCTCGGCACGCCGGCGGTGCTGATCGCACTCGCCGCGGTGATCGTCGCGCAGCTTGCCTTCACCTATGCGCCGTTCATGCAACTGTGGTTCGCCACGCGGCCGGTGTCGCTCGCCGATGGCGCGATGATCGTGGGCATCGGCGTGGTCATGCTGCTGCTGCTGGAGGGTGAGAAGTGGCTGCTGCGCCGCCTGGGGGTGGCGGACCTGCAGGTCGTGCAGGAGGACATATGAGCGAAAGTCCGGTCAGGCTGGTGCTCGCCTTCGACGGCTCGCCGGCGGCGCAGCGCGCCGCGCAGCTGCTGGCGGGCTATCGTGGGGAGCGCGGGCGGCTCGAGGTGCTCGCGGTCAACGTGCAGCAGCGGCCGGTGACGCTGTTCCCGGGCATGGGCATCGATCCCGCGGCCCTCGACGCGGCGCTCGCCGAGGCGGGGCGCGGCGCGCTCGCGCCCGCGCTCGAGCGCCTGGCGCAGGCGGGGATCGCGGCGCGCGGCGAGGTGCGCTTCGGCCTGCCGGCCCCGGCGCTGCTCGACGATGCGCGCGCTTCGGGCGCGCAGGCGATCGTCATGGGCACGCGCGGGCACGGCGCGCTGCACGGCTTCGCGCTCGGCTCGGCGGCCATGCGCGTCGCGCACGGCGGGGTCGCGCCCACGCTGATCGTCGGGCCCGAGGCCGCGCTGCCGCGCGCGCTGGGCGAGCGCCTGCGCATCCTGTGCGCCATGGACGGCTCGCCGCCCGCGCTGCGCGCGCTGGAGCGTCTGCTTTCCTGGCGCGGCTGGCTGGGCGAGCTCGAGATCCAGCTCGCGCATGTGCAGCCGCCGCTCACGCTGCTGGAAAAGATGATGCCGCCGCACGAGGACGCGCTCGCGCAGTGGCGCGGCGACTCGGGCGCGCAGGCCCTCGAGGCGGCGCGCGACCTGCTGTCCCGCGCCGGCGTAAAGCACGAGGCGCACCTGGTCGCGGGCGACCCGGCGGCCGAGCTCGCGCGCCTGGCGCGCGACACGCAGTGCGAGCTCCTCGCCCTCGGCACGCGCGGGCGCGGCGCCGCGCACCACGCGCTCTTCGGCTCGGTGGCGCTGAAGGCGGCGGCGGCGAGCCCCGTGCCCGTACTGCTCGTCGCCTAGCTCATGCACGGCTCGTTCGAGGAATTCGCGCTCCTGCTGATCCTGTCGGCGCTCGCCGGCGTGCTGGCGGTGCGCCTGCGCCAGCCGGTGCTCATCGCCTACATCGTCGTCGGCATCCTCGCCGGGCCCGCCGTCTTCGGCTTCGTCCGCTCCGAGGACCAGATCGCGCTGCTCGCCCAGGTGGGCGTCGCGGTGCTGCTGTTCGTCGTCGGCCTGAAGCTCGACCTGCACAGCGTGCGCCACATCGGCCCGGTCGCGCTCGCCACGGGGCTCGGGCAGCTCGGCTTCACGATCCTGTTCGGCTTCGCGCTCATCCTGCTGATGGGCAAGTCGCCGATGGAGGCGCTCTACGTGGCGGTGGCGCTCACGTTCTCGAGCACCATCATCATCGTCAAGCTGCTCTCGGACAAGCGCGAGCTCGACACCCTGCACGGGCGCATCGCGGTGGGCTTCCTGATCGTGCAGGACATCGCCGTGGTGCTGGCGATGGTGGCGATGAGCGCGCTGCGCGGGGCCGGAGAGGCCGCGGCGCTCGAGGTGGCGCTGTCGCTCGTGGCGCGGGTCGGCGCGGCCGCCGCGCTCATGTTCGTGCTGGTGCGCTACGTCGTGCCGCGCGTCACCGAGGCCATGGCCGGCTCGCAGGAGCTGCTGCTGGTGTTCGCGATCGCGTGGGGCACGGGCCTCGCGGCGCTCGGCGAGTGGGCCGGCTTCAGCAAGGAGGCGGGCGCCTTCCTCGCCGGCTTCTCGCTCGCCTCGACGGGCTATCGCGAAGCGATCGCCGCGCGGCTCACCGGCATCCGCGACTTCCTGCTGCTGTTCTTCTTCATCGACCTCGGCGCCAATCTGGACTTGTCGGTCCTCGGCGGCGAGCTCGGGCTGGCGGCGGTCCTGTCGCTGTTCGTGCTGGTCGGCAATCCGCTTATCGTCATGGTCATCATGGGCTACATGGGCTACCGCCGTCGCACCGGCTTCCTCGCCGGCCTCACGGTCGCGCAGATCAGCGAGTTTTCCATCGTGTTCGTGGCCATGGGCATCTCGCTCGGCCACGTCGGCCCGCAGGCGCTCGGCCTCACCACGCTGGTGGGCGTGATCACGATCGCGCTCTCCACCTACATGATCCTGTACTCGCACGGCCTGTACGAGCGGCTCGCGCCCTGGCTGCGCGTGTTCGAGCGGCGCCGGCCGTTCCGCGAGCTCGCGGTCGAGCGCCAGCGCCGGCCGGAGGAGGCGCCCGACGTCGTGATCTTCGGGCTCGGCCGCTACGGCGCGCGCCTGCTCGCGCAGCTGCGCGCGGCCGGCGTCAACACGCTCGGCGTCGACTTCGATCCGGAGACGGTGCGCGCGCTGCGCCGCCGGGGCTTTGCGGTGCGCTTCGGCGACGCCGAGGACCCGGCGTTCCTGGAGTCACTCCCCCTGGCGGAATCGGCCTGGGCCGTCAGCACGCTGCCGCAATGGGAATCGCACCGCGCGCTGCTGCACGCGCTGCGCGAAGCCGGCTTCCGGGGCCAGGTGGCGGCGGTGGCGCGCGACCCGGCCCACGGCGCCGCGCTCGAGCGCGCCGGCGCCGCGCGCGTCCTGAACCCCTTCGACGACGCCGCCGATCATGCGGCGCGCGTCATCGCCGCGGAGATCGCGGCGTCACCAGCACGTCGCAATCCACCGCCGACAGGGTATGCAGCGTGACGCTGCCGATCAGCAGGTCCTCGAGCGCCGACCGGCCGTGCTTGCCGATCGCGACCAGGTCGGCGCCGATCTCGGCCTGGGTGCGGGCGATCAGCTTCGGCGGATAGCCGTGCGCGATCAGGCGCACGACGCCCGAGCCGGCGCCGCCGAGCAACGTGTCCATGTCCGCACGTGCCCGCTCGCGGGCGAGCCTGCGGTAGCGCAGCACGTCGTCCTCGGCCACGCCCGCGACGCGCAGCTTGCCCTCGTAGGGCACCTCGAACGCGTGCAGCACGCTCAGCTCGGCGCCCGGCGCGACGGCATGCGCCAGCGCGAGCGAGGCCTTCGAGGCGCCGGAGAAATCGACCGGCACCACCACCCGGCGGTAAGCGCCCGCGGGGCGGCGCTTTACCACCAGCACCGGGCGATGGATCCGGCGCAGCAGCCGCTCGGCGCTCGTGCCGATGGCGAAGTCGCGCAGCGGATGCGCGCCCTGCGCGCCGACCACCACCAGGTCGAAGTGTCGCGCGGCGCGTGCCAGGGTCTCCACCACCGGCCCGCACGCGAGGCGCGGCACGACCGCGGCGCCGGTCTGCGCCTGCAGCGCGCGCGCCTGCTGCGCCAGCTCCCGCCGCAGCCGGCGCGTCACGCGCGCCCGGTCGGCCGGGCGCAGCGCGCGCTCCAGCGCCACGTGCAGCAGCACGCACCGGCGTGCGCCGAGCTCGCGCGCGAGCAGCGCCGCGCGCAGCGCCGCGAGCTGCGCGTGCTCGGAAAAATCGGTGGCGGCGAGCAGGGAGCGCAGGCTCATCGCAGCACGAAAGCTACCACGGCGAGTACCTGCACCGCGATTACCCCGGCGATCACCGCGCGCGTCAGCCGCTCGCGCGGCGTGGCGATGCCGCTGTCGTAGACGAAGCGCTCGGAAGCGATTCTCGCCAGGGGCACGCCGAGCTCGGCCAGGCTCATTTCTACCGCGTCGATCATCGCGGGCGGCCCGCAGACGAAATACAGCCACTCGGCGGCGCCGCTGCGCGGCAGGCAGGCTCTGAGATTCGCCGTGTCGAGACGGCCGCGCAGGCCGCTCCAGTCCGCGGGCGGCTCATCGAGCACCAGGTGCAGCTCGCGCCCGGGCGCACGCGCCATCACCTCCAGCTCGGCGCGCGCCGCGAGCTGCGCCGCCGTGCGATCGGCATAGACGATTGTGAGCGGCCGCGGGTCGTGCGTCGCGGCGAGGTCGCGCGCCAGGCCGAGGATCGGGGCGATGCCGACGCCGCCGGCGATGAGGACGATGCCCGCGCCGCCGCGGCCGGCGAGCGTGAGGTCGCCGTATGGGCCGTCGACATAGGCCGCGGCGCCGGGTGCGACGCGGCCGATGCAGCGGGTGAAGTCGCCCGCCTCCTTCACCAGGAACTGCAGGCGCGGCAGCTGCCCCGGCGCCGAGGCGATGGAGAACGGGTGCTCGGTGATGCGGCCGAGCGCACGGTGCAGCTTGAGCCAGACGAACTGGCCGGCGGCGAAGCGGAAATCGCGCGCGGTGTCGGGCTCGAGCACCACGCGCCAGATGCGCTCGGCCTCCGGCGCGACGATGGCGACGCGCCAGCGCCGGCGCGACTGCGCGAGCGGCTTCACCAGGTACACCAGCGCGAGGGAGACGAGCGCCGCCGCGCAGGCCGCGAGCCAGACGCCGCGCAGCCAGGGGTCCTGCGCGTAGCGCCCGGTGTCGAGCGTGTGATGCGCGCCGAGGAAGGCGATCGCCAGCGCCCCGAGGCCGTGCGAGAGCCGCCAGGCCTCGTAGGACCAGCGCAGCTGCGTGCGGAACCAGGCGAAGGCGACCAGCATCACCAGCAGCATCCAGGCGAGCATGCCACTCACCGTCGCCGCCGGCGTGAGCAGGACGCGCGTCGCAGTCCCCGCGCCGTACGCCGGACGCTCGCTGAAGGCGGGCGCATAGAGGAACGGGTGGAACAGCAGGAAGGCGAGCGCGGCGAGCGCCATCAGCTGGTGAAAGCGCATCGTCAGGTCCATGCCGACGCGCGCCGAGAGCCGCCGGTAGCGGCCCGAGAGCGCGAACTCGAGCAGCAGCACCGCGAATCCGGCCATGGCGAGCCCGGAGGAGAGCTCGTCGAGCCATGGGCGGCGCGGCAGGCCCTGCGCCGCGGCGAGCGCGAGCGGCAGCAGGGCGAGCGCGAGATACAGCGCGAGCAGCAGAGCGATGTGCGCAGCGCTACGCATACCCCATGTTACTTCGGGTATGCGGGCAATTCGAAGTCGCTAGGCGATCGAAAGCCCCCTCAGTGCCGCGTCGCGAGCACCCGCTCCAGGCCCTCGATTTCGCGGATGCGCACGTGCTTCTGCTGCACCTCGATCAGGCCGTCCTTCTGGAACGCGGAGAACAGCCGGCTCACCGTCTCCAGCTTCAGGCCGAGGTAGCTGCCGATCTCGTCGCGCGTCATGCGCAGGTGGAACTCGGTCGAGGAGTAGCCGCGGCGCACGAAGCGCCTGGACAGGTTGAGCAGGAACGTCGCCAGGCGCTCCTCGGCGCGCATCGAGCCGAGCAGCATCATCACGCCGTGGTCGCGCGCGATCTCGCGCGCCAGCACCGCGTGCAGCTGGCGCTGCAGCGCCGGGATCTCGCGCGACAGGTCCTCGATCAGCGCGTAGGGCAGCACGCACACCTCGCTGTCCTCGAGCGCGATGGCGGTGCCGTGGTGCGCGCCGCCGATGCCGTCCATGCCGAGCAGCTCCCCGCCCATGAAGAAGCCGGTGACTTGCTCGCGCCCGTCGGGGTCGAGCAGGCTGGTCTTGAAGAAGCCGCTGCGGATGGCGTACACCGCGCTGAAGCTGTCCCCGGCATTGAACAGCGGCTCGCCGCGCTTCAGGCGCCGGCGCGCGTAGACCACGTTCTCGATGCGCTCGAGGTCCTCGGCGCACAGCCCGGCGGGCAGGCACATCTCGCGCAGGTTGCAGCTCGAGCAGGTGACTTCGAACTTCTTCGATGCGGGCGCGGCGTGAATGGCGGTGACAGCGTGCATGGCGTCCTCTCTTTTCTTCAGTGCGTGAGCGCGGCGCGCGCGGCGACGGCGTCGCGCACGCGGGTGAATTCGGTGGCCTTGTCGAAGAAGCCGCGCGCCCCGAGCCGCGCGGCGAGGTGCCGGTACGGATCGGAGGCGAAGCTGGAGAGCATGTAGACCTCGATCTCGGGCGCCTGATCGTGCAGCGCACGCAGCACATCGAAGCCGCTGCCCTGCGCGAGCCGGATGTCGAGCACCACGACGTCGGGACGCCCGGCGAGGATGTCGCGGATCGCGTCGTCGGCGCGTGTGGTGTGGCCCGTCACGCGCACGCCGGGCACGTCCTCGAGCATCTCGAGCAGGCGCTCGCTCACCAGGGGCGAGTCCTCTACGAGATAGACGGTGCGCGTTTGCATGCCGCCAGTGTGGCGGCGCGCCGCGGCGCCGGCCATCGGCGGCGGCTGATTCGCGGCTCGGAAAAGTCCTAGACCAGCTTGTGCTCCAGGGCGTAGCGCACCAGCTCCGCGGTGCCGCCCAGACCGAGCTTGTCCAGCACGCGCGTCTTGTGCGTGCTCACGGTCTTCACCGACAGGTGCAGCCTGCGCGCGATGTCCGTAGGGCTCGCGCCGCCGGCGAGCAGCTTCAACACCTCGAACTCGCGGTCCGAGAGGCGCGCGTGCGGCGGGCCGTCGCCGCTCGCCGCGCTCACCAGCCCGAGGGCGGTGGCCTCCGAGACGTGCACGCCTCCGGCCGCGATCTTGCGCAGCGCGCCGATCAGCTGCGCCGATGCGCTGTCCTTGGTGAGATAGCCCGACGCCCCGGCCTTGAGCGCGCGCACGGCGTACTGCTGCTCGCCGTGCATCGAGAGCACGAGCAGCCTGAGCTTCGGCTTTTCCAGCTTCAGGCGCTTGACGAGGTCGAGCCCCGAGAGGCCCGGCATCGACAGGTCGAGCACGGCCACGTCGTAGTCGTTGGCGCGCACCAGCGCGAGCGCCTGGTCGCCGTCCGCCGCCTCGCCCGCGACCTCGACGTCGGCCTGCGCGGCGAGAATGCCGCGCAGGCCGTCGCGCACGATCTGGTGGTCGTCGGCGAGCAGGACGCGGATCATGCCTCGGCACCGCCGGAGGGGAGCGGCATGCGCACGCGCAGCCGCGTGCCGCCGCGCGGCGCGCGCGCCACTTCCAGCGAGCCGCCGTAGTAGGCGATGCGCTCGCGCATGCCCTTCAGGCCGAGCGAGCTCGCCTTCGCGAGGTCCTCGGCGGCGATGCCGCGCCCGTCGTCCTCGATCTCCAGGTGCAGCGTGCCGTTGTCCTGCGCCAGCACGATCCAGGCGCTTTTCGCCCCGGAATGGCGGGCGATGTTGGTGAGCGATTCCTGCAGCGCGCGGTACAGCGCCGTGGCGGCACCCTTGGACAGTGCCTCCAGCGCGAGGTCTTCGGGCGCCTGCATCTCGACCCGGATCGCGGAGCGCTTGGCGAAATCCTCCACCAGCCATTGCGCCGCCTCGGCGAGCCCGAGGTCGTCGAGCATCAGCGGCCGCAGGTCCGCGGCGATGCGCCGGCTCGAGCTCACGGTGCGGTCGAGGAGCGCGCTCATGCCGTCGGCGCGCGCCGCGAGCTCGGGCCCGGTCTCGGGCAGGCGCTCGCGCAGCCAGGCGAGGTCCATCTTGAGCGCCGTGAGCAGCTGCCCCAGCTCGTCGTGCAGCTCGCGCGCGATGCGCGTCTTTTCCTCCTCGCGCGCCTCCAGCACGCGCGCCGAAAGCTCGCGCAGCTCCTGCTGCTGCCGGAGCATCGTGTCCTCGTTCTGCTTGCGGAGCGTGATATCGCGCAGGATCACGGTGAAGAAGCGGCTGCCCGGCTCGCCCGCCTGCGAGATCGAGGCCTCGATGGGGAACTCGCTGCCGTCGGCGCGCAGCGCCCACAGAGTCGTCTGGTCGCCCATGCGCCGGCTGGTGACGCCGGTGTGGCCGAACTTCTCGACGTGCGCGCGGTGCGCGCCGCGGAAGCGTTGCGGAATGAAGCGGTCGAGCGGCGAGCCGAGGGCGTCGTCGCGGCGCACGCCGAACATCTGCTCGGCGGCGCGGTTGAACAGCACGACGTTCTGCGCCGCGTCCACGGTGAGGATGGCGTCCATCGCCGAGTCGACGATGGCGTCCAGGCGCGCTTCGCTCACGTCCTTGCGCCCGCCCCAGACCGCGATCGACCAGAGCGCCGCGACCAGGCTCACGCCGACCACCGCCAGGTCGGTGAGGATGACTGCGCCCAGCAGCCAGGGGGAGTCCATGCCGCGGATGAACGCGGCGCCGTTCATGATCAGCAGCGCGGCGAGCGCCGCCCCCCCGGCGGCGATCACCGCGGGATGGCGAAACAGCCCGGGTTTGATTGAAATCAAGCCGTTATTCCCTCGCAAGCCCATATTGGGCGGCAATGCAGCGCTACCCCGCCTCCGACCTCGTCATCGACCCGGTCCTCATCCGCCAGTACGACGTAAGCGGGCCGCGCTACACCTCGTACCCAACCGCGGACCGCTTCGTCGAGGCGTTCGGCGAGGCCGAGCTGCGGCAGTGGCTCGGCAAGCGCAATATCGGCGGCGTCAGCCAGCCGCTCTCGCTCTACGTGCACCTGCCATTTTGCGACACGCTCTGCTACTACTGCGCGTGCAACAAGGTGGTGACGCGCGACCGCTTGAGATCGGCCAAGTATATCAAGTACTTGGAGAAGGAACTGGCGTCGCTGGAGCCCTCGCTCGGCGCCAACCGCGCGATCGGCCAGCTGCATTGGGGCGGCGGCACGCCCACTTTCCTCGCGCGCGAGGAAATGCAGAGCCTGATGCAGTCGATCTGCCGGCGCTTCGAGCGCGCGCCCGACTGCGAATGCTCGATCGAGGTGGACCCGCGCCGCGTCGCTCCCGGCACGATGGCGTTCCTCGCCGGGCTGGGCTTCAACCGCGTTTCCCTCGGCGTCCAGGACTTCGACGCCCAGGTGCAGAAGGCGGTGCACCGCATCCAGAGCGAAGAGGAAACGCGCCGCGTGGTGGGGGAAGCGCGCGCGGCGGGCTTCGGCTCGGTGAACCTGGACCTCATCTACGGCCTGCCCAAGCAGACCCTGGACGGCTTCAGCCGCACGCTCGACCAGGTGGTCGCGCTCGACCCGGACCGCATCGCGCTCTACAGCTACGCGCACTTGCCCAAGGTGTTCAAGCCGCAGCGGCGGATCGCCGAGGCCGACCTGCCGGCGGCGGAAATGAAGCTGCAGATCCTCTCGCTCGCCATCGGCCGCCTGACGCGCGCCGGCTATCTTTACATCGGCATGGACCATTTCGCGCGGCCCGACGACGAGCTCGCGATCGCCCAGGCGCAGGGTCGCCTGCAGCGCAACTTCCAGGGCTATTCCACGCGCCGCGGCAGCGACCTGATCGGCCTGGGCGTCTCGGCGATCGGCGCCATCGGCCCGACCTACTATCAGAACCAGAAGCGCCTCGACGACCACTACGCCGCGCTCGACGCGGGGCGCCTGCCGGTGGCGCGCGGCTTGGAGCTGACGCAGGACGATCTCGTGCGCCGCGCCGTGATCCAGGCGCTCAGCTGCCATTTCCGCGTCGCCAAGGAGTCGGTGGAGCTCGCGCACCTGCTCGACTTCGACGCCTACTTCGCCGCGGAGATGAAGGACCTGCGCGGGCTCGAAGCCGACGGGCTGGTCGAGCTGCAGCCGGACTGGATCATCGTCACGCCCAAGGGACGGCTGCTGGTGCGCGTGGTGTGCGCGGTGTTCGACCGCTACCTGCGCGAGCGCGAAGCGCGCGCCGAATACTCCAAGGTGATCTGACGTGGACGCGCTCCTGCCGGCGCTGCTGCTGTTCGGTCTCGCCTCGGGGCTGCACTGCGTGGGCATGTGCGGCGGCATCGTCGCCGCGTTCAGCACGCGGCGCGTCGTGCCGATCGTGCCGGCGGCGCGCGCCGCGCCCGAATGGCGGCGGCAGCTCGCCTTCAACGCCGGCCGCATCCTGACCTACGCGCTGGGCGGCGCCGCGGCGGGCGCGCTCGGCGGCGCGGCGCAGCTCATGCAGGATGCGCTGCCCGCGCAGATCGCGCTCTTCGTCCTCGCGCAGGGCGTGCTGATCCTCGCCGGCCTGTACCTGCTCGGCGCAGGCCGCCTGCTGGCGCGGTTCGAGAACCTGGGCGCGCCGCTGTGGCGGCGCGTGCAGCCGGCGGCGGCGCGGCTTGCCGCCGCGCCGGGTACACTCGCGGCCTCGGGCGCCGGCATGCTCTGGGGCCTGCTGCCTTGCGCGATGGTGTACGCGGCGCTCGTCACGGCGACGCTCGCCGGCGGCCCCGCGGGCGGCGCGCTCGCCATGCTCGCATTCGGCGCCGGCACGCTACCCTGGCTGCTCGGCGCGGGCGGTGCGCTCGCGTGGCTGCGCGCCGGACCCGGGCGCACGCGCCTGCGCAACGTCGCCGGCGCGCTCGTGCTCGGCATGGGCGTGGCGGGCCTCGCGCGCGCCGAGGATCTGCGCGCCGCGGTGCGCGCGGGCTTGCTGTGCCTCACCTGACGCGGATATGACGGCGGCGATGCACGAGGCGGTGCGCATCCTGCGCGACGAGCATCGCTCGATCAGCGCCGTGCTGAGCGGCCTGCGCGAGCTCGCGCGCATGGCGCAAGAGCCCGGCGTGCGCCCCGATTTCGCCGCGCTGCGCGCCATGGTCTATTACATCGACACTTTTCCGGAGAAGCTGCACCACCCGAAAGAGGACCAGCACCTGTTCGCGCGGCTCCAGCAGCGCGCGCCGGAAGCCGCGCCGCTGGTGCGCATGCTGCAGGACGAGCACGTCGCCGGCGCGCGCCTCGCGCGCGGGCTCGAGCACTCCGTGCTCGGCTACGAGCAGTCCTGGCCCGGGGGCGGCGGCGCGTTCCGGGACGCGGTGGAGGCCTACGCCCAGTTCCACTGGCAGCACATGCGCAAGGAGGAGCAGGCGCTGCTGCCGCTCGCGGAGCAGCGGCTCACGGTCGAGGACTGGGCGGCGATCGCAACGGCGTTCCGCGCCAACGAGGATCCGCTCGCGGGAACCGCGGAGCACGATTTCAAGCGCCTGTTCCACCGCATCGCGCAGCTCGCGCCCGCGCCGGTGGGCCTCGGCGCGCCGTGGCGCCCCCTGAAATGAGCGCATGGACGGCGACTGGCTGCGCTTTGCCGCAAGCCTCGGCATCGGCCTGCTGATCGGCCTCGAGCGCGAGCGCAATCCCGCGGCCAAGGCGGGGGTGCGCACGTTCGCGCTGATCGCGCTCGCTGGCACGCTCGCCGCGTCCATCGACGCGGCGCCCGGCGTGGTGCCGGTCGGGCTCGCCGCGGTCGCGGGCATGCTGATCGCCGCCTACTGGCGCATCGGCGCGGACGAGGAGCCCGGCACCACCACGGTGGCGGCGGCCACGGTGTGCTACCTGCTCGGCGTGATGGTGGGCACGGGCGAGACCGCGATCGCGGGCGCGCTCGCCATCGGCGTCACCGCGCTTCTGTATTTCAAGCCCGAGATCGAGGGCTTCTCCACCGCGCTCGAGCGCCACGAGCAGGTGTCGGTGCTGCAGTTCCTGATCGTCACCTTCATCGTGCTGCCGATCCTGCCCGACCGCGCCTACGGCCCCTACGCGGTGCTCAATCCGCGCCAGATCTGGCTGATGGTGGTGCTGATCTCGGGCATCGGCCTGGCGAGCTACGTCGCGCTGCGGCTCGCCGGCGCGCGCGGCGGCGCGCTGCTCGCGGGCGCGCTCGGGGGCCTGGTGTCCTCTACCGCGACCACCGTGCTCTACGCGCGGCACAGCCGCGAGGCCCCGGCCATGGAGCGCATGGCGCTCACGGTGGTGCCGCTCGCCAACATGATGCCGCTGGCGCGCATCGCGCTGCTCGCGTTCGTGGTCGAGCCGCGAATGCTGCCGGTGCTGGCGCCGGCGCTCGGCGCGGCGCTCGCCGCCGGCCTCGCCGTGACCGCGGTTTTCGTGCGGCGCACCGAGCGCGGTGCGCCGCCGGTGCCCGAGTTCCGCAATCCCGCGGCGCTGGCGACGGCGCTGCAATTCGGCGCGCTCTACGCGGTGGTGCTGTTCGTCTCGGCGTGGCTGTCGGAAATCGCGGGCGCGCGCGGCCTGTACGCGGCGGCGCTCGCCTCGGGCATGGTCGACATCGACCCGATCACGCTTTCGGCGCTGAACCTGTTCGGCGAGGAGCGCGTCGCCGCGCGCGCCGCGGCGCTCGCCATCGGGCTCGCCTTCCTCGCCAACGTGGCCTTCAAGCTCGGCGTGCTCGCCTGGTACAACCGGCGCGTCGCGCGCCAGGTGCTGTGGCCGCTCGCCGCGGCGCTCGCCGCGGGCGGCGCGGTGCTCGCGTTCGGCTGAACCGTACGGTGGGCCTGCGGCCCACCCTACCGCCCACCCTACCGCGTCACCAGCACCGGCAGCTTCGAGTGCGCGAGCACGCGCTGCGTCTCGCTGCCGATCAGCAGCCCGCCCAGCCCGCCGCGGCCGTGCGAGGCGATGGACAGCAGGTCGCAGCGCCTCGCCTTCGCCACGCGCAGGATGCCCTCCCAGGGCCGCTCGGCGGTGACGAACTGCGTCGCGCACGGCACGCCCGCCATCTCGGCCTCGATCTCCACCGCGGCCAGCGCCTTGCGCGCGCCCTTCTCCATGGCCTCCTTGTACTGGGCCGGCGAGCGCGGCACGCCGTAGGTCACGCCCTCGCTGTACACGGGCGTGCGCCACGGCGGGACGACGCAGACGCCGGTGACCTTGGCGCCGAGCGCGGCCGCGAGGCGCACGCCGGCCTTGATGCCCTTCAGGGACAGCGGCGAGCCGTCGGTGCTGACCAGGATGTGCTTGAACATGGAGCCTCCCTAGGGTTGGCGCAAAGTATTACCACGGACGGCGCGCTCGAGGCGCTCGCGGTCGAGCAGTTCGATGCTGCGCCCCGCCACGCGCACCAGCCCGTCGCGCGCGAGCCCTCCCAGCGCGCGCGAGAACGTCTCCTTGGTCATGCCGAGCCGCGCCGCGATCAGCTTCTTGGCCGCCGGCAGCGTCACGCGCGCGGCCTCGGGCGACGCGGCGAGCGATTGCAGGTAGGCCGCGAGCCGCTCGGTGGCGCCGTGCAGGGTGGTGGCCTCGAAGTCGCTCACCATCGCGTGCAGGCGCTGGCACAGGCTCGCCACCAGGCCGCGCGCGAAGTGCGCGTCGGTCTCGATCAGGGTGAGCAGCGTCGCCGCCGGCACCAGGATGAGGCCGGTGTCCACCACCGCCACCGCGTCGAGCAGCAACGGCTGCTGGCGGAACAGCGCGATCTCGCCGAAGGTCTGCGACGGCCCCACCAGGCGCAGGATGCGCTCCGCGCCGGCGCTGCCGTGCAGCTCGAGCTTCACCATGCCGTAGGCCACGGCGAACAGCCCGGGCACCGGCTCGCCGCGCTTCGCCACGAGCTGGCCGCGGCGGTAGTGCAGGCTGCGCGCCTGGCGCACCACCTCGGCGAAGTGTTGGCGCGAGACGCTCTGGAACAGGGGCAGCCGGGCGAGCACGCCGAGCGCCAGGCGCTCGCGGGGGGCGGCGTTCACGGCGCCGGTCCCGACAGCAGGCGCACCAGCCAGAACGCCGCGAGCGCGAGCGGCAGCATGATGGCGAAGAACGCGACTTGGCGGTTCGCGAAGCGCGCGCCGCGCTGGCGCTCGATCCAGTCGAGCAGGCGGTCGGCGCCGAAGTACAGCGCGATCGCTACGAGCGTGAACCAGACGATGTCCATAGGGAGCGCATCACGATGACGATGAAAAGCAGGCCGCCGGCGACCGCGGCGAGGCCCCCGACGCCCATCAGGCCCATGGCGGCGACCTGCTCGGCGCCGCGCAGCACCTGCTCGGCGCCGGCCACCTTGCGCTGCACGCCGTAGCCGCCCGACCACACGAGGCCCGCGATGTGCGCGAGCTGCCCCGCGCCGTACAGCCAGGCCTGCGCGGTCGCCAGGCGCGGCGCGGGCCGCGCGCCGCCCAGGCGCGGCAGCAGATGGTAGGTGAGGCCCATGAAGGCGAGCGTCACGCCGACGATCGCGCCGTGATAGTGCGCCGGGATCTTCACGTTGCTGCCGTCGATGGCGAGTCCGATCAGGCCGCCCGCGCCGAACAGCACGAGCGACCCGGCGAGCGCGGCGCGCAACGGCCGCTCGGCGGGCGCGGCGCGCGGTGCCGTGGCGAGCGCGGTCAGCGTCGCCAGGCCGAAGGGCACGATGGCGAGCCCCCCGCCGATGCGCATCAGCCAGGTCTGCAGCCGGTAGTGCTCGACCGAGGTGATGTCGTAGGCGAGATAGATCACGGGTGTGGCGAACACCGACGCCAGGGCGATGGCGAACAGCAGCAGCGCGACCCGCGGCGAGAGCGGCGCGCGCGCCCCGCCCGCCTCGGCGAGCGCGAGCCACGCCGCGAACATGAGCAGCGTCCAGGTGAACTGCAGCACGTGGCCGCCGCCCCAGAACAGCACTTCGAAGTACGCCTTGCCCGCGAGATCCGCGGGCAGCGCGGCGTACGACCAGGCGAAGGCGATGAGCGCCACCGCCGCCGACACCGCGGCCGCGTTCAGGCCGAAGCGCAACGCCGCCGCGCCGTCGGGGCGCGTGCCGACGCGCTGCGCCGCGAGCATGGCGCGCAGCACGAGCAGCGCGCAGCCCGCGGCGAACAGCACGAGGCCGCCGAGGAACACCGGGCCGTCGAGCACCGGCACGTAGTTGCTCATCACCGGCGGCTCGGTGCCGAGGAAGGGCGCCGCGCACATGACGAGGGCGCCCGCGGCCGCCGCCGCGAGCCCCGCCCAGCCCAGACCGAGATGGCGCGTGCCGCCGTTCAGCGTCCACAACAGGCCGCCGAAGGCGGCGAACCACACCAGCACCGAGAGATCGACGTGCACCACCAGCGCGACGCGGAAGAAGTCGGCCAGCGCGAACAGGTCCTTGGTGTAGGGTGCGCGCGCGAGCACCAGCAGCACCGAGAACAGGCCCGCGCCGACGAGCGCGGCCACCGCGAGCCACAGCCAGCCGGTGGCGAGGCGCCGCCGCGCGTCGGCGGGCGAGGCGAGGGCGTAGCGCGGCGCGCCGCAGGCGTCAGCGGAGAGAGAACTGGTAGGCATCGCCTTGCTTCGCGTAAACGACGTTGGCACGCAGGTGCGGCTCGCGCGTGCCGGCAAAGCGTTCCGCCGCCAGGTCGAGGCCGATGCGCCAGGCGCACTCGCCGTCGCTGCAGCCGATGGCGCGCACGCGGCGCGCGCCGTGGCGCAGCGCGTACTCGACGAACGAAGGCGGCAGCATCGCGAGGCAGCGCAGCACGATGCCGCCGGCGCGCGCGCCTTCGCAGCTGAACAGAAGCTCGTCGGCCGGCAGCGCGCGCTGCATGCGCCGGCGCAGCTCGTCCACCGTCAGGTCCGGCAGGTCGATCCCGGAGGCGAGCTCGGCGACGCTGCGGAACGGCGTCGCGGAGGGACACGCGCCTGCGCAGATGCCGCAGGCCGCGCAGCGCTCGTCGAATACGCGCGCGCGCTTGCCTACCAGGGTTACGGCCTCGTAAGGGCAGTCGGCCACGCAGCGCCCGCAGCCGTTGCAGTTCGCGGGATCGACCTGCGCCACGGGCGCCGCCGGCCGGCGCGCGAGGTAGGGCAGCGCCACGAGCGCCGCCGTGGCGCCGCCCACCGCCAGCCAAAGGAACGCCGGCGAGGTGGCGTACATGAGCGGGTGCAGAAACAGCACAAACCAGTCGGTCTGCAGCGCTTGCGGCACCACGGCGGGATCCCAGCGCGCCGCCGAAGACACGGGCGCGACTAGCGACAGCGCGAGCAGCGCGCCCAGCAGCCCGAATGCGAGCACGCGCGGCGCCACGGTGGCCGGCCGCCCGAGGCGCAGCACGTGCACCCACATGCCGGCGAGCAGCGCGAGCGGCAGGCCGATGTGCAGGAACACGAACAGCGAGAACAGGCGATCGGTGATGCTCTCGGCGCCGAGGAAGTTGCGCGCCATCGGCTCGGCGCCGATGCCCAGCGCCAGCAGCCACTCGGCGGTCGCCTGCGCCGAGAACTGCGCGCGCGCGTCCCACACCAGCCAGGTGCCGACGATGCCCGAGGCGTACATCAGCCACACCAGCGGCACGCCCGAGATCCAGGAGAAAGCGCGAAAGCCGCGAAAGCGCCCGGCAAGCAGTTCGCGCACGAGGTGCAGCGCGACGACCACGACGAAGGCGTCGGCGGCGTAGCGGTGCAGGCTGCGCAGCACGCCGCCGAACCACCATTCCAGCTCGCCGATCGAGTCGTAGGCGCCGGCGACGCTGGTATCGAAGCGGATGTAGAGGGTGATGCCGCTCGCGGCGAGCATCCAGAACAGCGCGAAGCCGAGCGCGCCGAGGTGCCGGAGCGGCGCCTTAAGTGCGGAATACAAATCCACCCTTGGCCTTCGAGAAGTCGATGAGGAGCGCCGCGCCGGGCGCGAGCTCGAGGGTCGTCTCGCCGACGAAGTCGAAGCCCTCGCCGGGGCGGTCGCGCAGGCGCGCGACGATGCGGTGCCGGCCCGCGGGCAGCGGCAGGCGGTGGTACACCGTGGCGTTGCCGTCGCGCTGCACGCCGGCGGGCGGCACCTCGCGCCGCAGCGCGATCTGGCCGTCGACCTCCAGCTCCACGAGCAGCATCGCGCGCTCGCGCGGGCAGTCGAGCGCCGCGCGCATGTTGGGCGCGAGCCTCGCGAGCTCCTCGGGCGTGCGCTCGCGGCACGGTTCGTTCCTCTCGGCGGCGTGGATGAACGACAGGCGCACCAGCGCCTCGTCGGGCCCGAGCGTGGTGAAACGCGGCTCCGTGGAGAAATAGCCGATCAACGCCATCAGCGGCACGTAGAGCACAAGCTGCGCGGCGCTGCGCAGCAGCTTCTTCATGTCGCGCCTCCGAGCCGCGCTACCTGTGGTGCCGGCCGGAAGGCATCGGCGAAGCAGTCGTCCTGCGCGAGTCCCCGCGCGCGGAACGCAGGGTGCGCGGCTTCCACCATCGCGCTCGAGCCGCAGGCGTACACCTGGTGGCCGGCGAGGCTCGGGAAGTCGGCGAGGATCGCCTCGTGCACCAGGCCCGTGCGCCCCTGCCAGCGGTCCTCGGGCGCGGGCTCGGAGAGCACCGGCACGAAAGTGAAGTTCCCGTGCTCGCGCGCCCAGCGCCGCGGCAGCTCCGCGAGATACAGGTCCTCGAGATGGCGCGTGCCCCAGTACAGCAGCATGCGGCGCCGCATGCCCTTCGCGAAGGCGTATTCGAGCATGCTCTTCACCGGCGCGAAGCCGGTCGAGCCGGCGACGAAGATGATCGGCTTCTCGGAATCCTCCCGCAGGAAGAACGCGCCGAGCGGGCCCTCGAAGCGCACTTTGTCGCCGGCGCGCATGCGCTCGAACACGTGCCCGGTGTAGCGCCCGCCCGGAATGCGGCGGATGTGCAGCTCGACGCGCTCGCTTTCCTGCGGCGCGGTGGCGAAGGAGAAGCTGCGCCGCGCGCCGTCCTCGAGCAGCACGTTGACGTACTGCCCGGCGTAGAAGGCGATGCGCTCGCCGCCCTCGAGCGCGAGGACCACGCGCATCACGTCGGGGGCGAGCCGCTCGAGGCTCTCGACGCTCGCCGTCCATTCGCGCGGCCGGATGCCGCCCGGGGCTTTCGCGGGCACGTACTCGATCTCGACGTCGCCGCGCGCCGTGGCGCAGCAGGTGAGGATCTTGCCGGCGTCGCGCTCGGCCTGCGGCAGGGCGGCCTTCTGGTAGGCGCCGTAATCGACTTCGCCGTAGGCCAGCGTCGCCTTGCACTGCCCGCAGCCGCCGTTGCGGCATTCGAACGGCAGCGCGATGCCCTCGCGCAGGCCGGCGTCGAGGAGAGTGTCGCCTGCCCGCACCGCGACGATGCGGTTGTCGGGGCGCACCAGCATGTGGTGCTCGGCGGCCTTCTTCTTCGGCGGCAGCCACGGCAGCAGGAGAAAGAACGCCGTGGCGCCGCCGAGCAGCAGCCAGACCTCGCCGGGCGAGGTGCGGTAGAGCAGCGCGTACACCGGCAGGTAGAACCAGTCGAACTCGATCGTGCCGGCCGCCGCGGCGAGATCGGCGCGCGGCTGGCTGAGCGCGGGCTTGAGCAGCGAGAGCACCACCAGCGCCGCGGTGAGCGTCGCCGCCACCGGCAGCGGCGGCGCGGTGCGCGCCTGCGGCACGCGCTGCGTGTGGATCCAGAGCAGCGCCAGCACGGCGAGCGGCACGCCGATGTGGATGAACGAGAGCAGCGAGAACAGGCGGTCGTTCACGTTCTCCGCGAAGATGAAGTTGCGCACCAGCGCGCCCTGGAACACCGGCAGCCAGTCGAGCCACTCGGCGGTGGCGATCACCACGAACTGCGAGAGGCGATCCCAGGGCAGCATGTAGCCGTTGATGCCCGAGGCGTAGACCAGCCACAGCAGCGCGACGCCGCTCGCCCAGGAAAACCACCGGAACCCCCGGTAGCGGTCGAAGCACCAGTGGCGCACGAGGTGCAGGACCATCACCAGCACCACGCCGTCGGAGGCGTAGCGATGGACCGAGCGCAGCACGCCGCCGGCCCAGGGCTGGCCGTGCGTCAGCGCCTCTACCGAGTCGTAGGCGCCGCCGACGCTGGTCTCGAAGAACACATACAGGTACAGCCCGCTCGCCACCACCAGCCACATGAGGTAGTAGGCGATCGGGCCGAGGTAGTAGAGCGGGTTCAGCCGGTCGCCGAAGGCGAGGTTGAACAGCGCCTCGACCTTGAGGAAAAACCACTGGCCGATCAGGTGTATGCGGTGGACCACTCCAGAATGCTAGGGGTAGCGAGCGGGGGCGAATTTGATATGAGTCAAATTCCTTAGTGCTGGGCCTTTCGCATCGCCTCGACAATCCGCTGCATGGTGCGCGCTGTCAGCCGATCGGCGCTGCGCGCGTTACGGCATTGTGGTGGGCAAAAGTGCAAACATAAACAGTACCAGTGGGGATCTGGCCGGCTACCGCGACATATGCGCCGGCATCGTCGAATTGCTGGAGGGGGCACGCCGGAGGGCCGTCCGCAGCACTAATGCGCTCATGACCGCCTGCTACTGGGAGATTGGGCGGCGCATCGTAGCGGCGGAACAGAAAGGCAGGCGCAGGGCAGGCTACGGCGAACAACTCATCGAGCGGCTGGCAACCGATCTCTCTGCGCGGTTTGGTAGGGGATTCGGAAAAGCCAATCTCTGGAGCATGCGGGCGTTCCATCTCGCCTGGCCCTTAGAGCACATTCTCCAGACGGTGTCTGGAGAATCGTTCGGACCCGCCCGCTTCCCGCTACCCTGGTCGGCCTATGTACGCCTGCTGTCCGTCAAGAGCACAGTTGCTCGCGCCTTCTACGAGACCGAGGCCCTGCGCTGCGGCTGGTCGGTGCGCCAGCTCGACCGGCAGATCGATAGCCAGTTCTATGAGCGCATCGCCCTGTCCCGGAACAAGGCGGCGATGCTCAAACAGGCCGAGCGTGCGAAACCCGATGATTTGATAACCCCCGAGGAGGCCATCAAGGATCCCTTCGTGCTGGAGTTCCTGGGCCTCAAAGACGAGTATTCCGAGTCCGCGCTGGATGAGGCTTTGATCGAGCGACTCGCCGACTTTCTGCTGGAGCTGGGCGACGACTTCGCCTACCTCGGCCGCCAGCGGCGGCTGCGCGTTGACGACACCTGGTTTCGAGTTGATTTGGTCTTTTTCCACCGGGGACTGCGTTGCCTGGTGATCGTCGACCTCAAGGCCGGGCGCTTCAGCTATGCCGATGCCGGCCAGATGCACCTCTACCTCAACTACGCGCGCGAGCACTGGATGAAGCCTGGCGAGAATCTGCCGGTGGGGCTGGTTCTCTGCGCCGAAAAAGGTGCGGCCGAGGCCCGCTACGCCCTCGGCAACCTGCCGAACAAGGTGCTCGCCGCGCAGTACCGGACCATGCTGCCCAACGAAAAACTGATCGCCGAGGAACTGGGGCGATCCCGGCGCGAGCTTGAGTGCAGGAAGCTCACCAATTTCAAGCTACCTCATTGACCGAGCCTACAGAGCAGCATGCAGCCGCCGCCGGCGCCGCCGCCATTCGACGAACAGGAACGCCAGCGTGCCCAGGACGATGCTCGCGCCTACGAGCAGCTCGGCGACGATCACGGTGTTGAGCCGGTAGCGCCCCGCCACGGGGTCGTACACGGTGCACAGCAATCTCACCTGCTCGAAAAACGCCTGGAGGTTGCCTTGCGGCACCGGCTTGCCCTGCGCGAGCTCCAGGAGCGGTCCTACGAACAGCGGCACATCGAACTGGTCGCCGTACACCTGGCGGTAGATCCGGCCCTCGGCGTCGACAATGCTCGCCTGCAGCAGATGGTCGAAGCCGGCGGCGGTGGACTCGTAGCGAAAACCGAAGTTGGCGACGAGCTGCTCCAGCGTCTGCGCGTCGGGAGACAGGAACAGCCAGTGGGGCGATTCGACCGCATGCTTGCGCCTGAAGTCCTTCATCGCCCCGGGCGTATCGAACGGCAGGTTGAAGCCGATGGTGGCGACGCGGAACGTCCCCGGCCCGAGCGTGCGCTCGGCCTCGGCGACCGCCTTGGCCAGGAACTGCGTGCTCGCCGGGCACACCTGGAAGCAGCCGGTGTAGACGAAGTTCACCACCAGCGGCTTGCCACGCAGCTCCTGCAGGCGCACCAGGCGGCCTTCGGTGTCGCGCAGTGCGTAGTCGCCGACCGTGCGGCCGATCGCGGCCTGGCTCTCGCGCAGCGCGAGCTTTTCGTCGAAGGCGTGCGCGGCGAACGCCGCGAGCAGCAGCGCGCAGCTAAGCGAGAAGCGCCACATCGAGCATCGCCCCCGCGAGCACGGCGCCGAGCTGCGCGAGCGACGCGAGGAACGCCGCGCGCGCGGTGTCCCGCGCCGGCCGCCGCACGAGGTCCTTGCAGCGCAGCAGGAAGTAAAGCCCGCCGGCCGCGGCGCACGCGAAATAGATCCAGCCCAGGCCGAAGGCCGCGGGCACGAGCGAGGCGGCGACCAGCAGCGCGGCGCCGGCGAAGATGGCGCGCGCGGCGCGCGCGTCGCCCACCACCACCGGCAGCATCGGCACCCCGGCCGCGGCATAGTCCTCGCGGCAGGCGATGGCGAGGCTCCAGAAATGGGGCGGCGTCCAGAGGAAGAGCACCACGGCAAGCGCCAGCGCCTCGGGTCCCGGCGCCGGCGACACGGCCGCCGCACCCGCGAGCACGGCGAAGCTGCCCGCGAGCCCGCCGACCACGATGTTCCACCACGTGCGGCGCTTCAGCCACACCGTGTACACCACGCCGTAGGTGAAGGCGCCGAGGAACACGTAGAGCGCGGCGAGCGCGTTGGCGGCGAGCGCGGCGGCGAGCACCGAGGCGGCGAGCATCGCGCCGATCAGCCACAGCCACGCCGGGCCGTGGCGCAGCGCGCCGGTGACGAACGGCCGGTTGCGCGTGCGGTCCATGCGCGCGTCGAGGTCGCGCTCGACGTACTGGTTGAACGCGCCGGCAGCCGCCGAAGCGACCAGCACGGCGAGCACCAGCACCGCGCTGGCCGCCGCGCCCGGGCCGGCGCCGGCTTCCACCGCCATGCCGGCAGCGGCGGCGAAGGCGATGGCGACGCCGATCCTGAGCTTGAAGAGGTTGAGGACCTGCTTCACGTCAGCCCAGCGGCCAGACCGTCGACAGGTACTTCCAGTTGATGAAGTAGTACAGGATGAAGGACACCAGGAACACCATCGCCAGCACGAAGGTGCCCGGCGCCACCATGCCGCCCGCGCCGATGCCTGGATGGTGCGCGGCGATCGCCGCCGCCACCGGCCTGGGCGAGGGCGCGATGCCGTCCTTCGCGCGCACGTGCTGGAAGCCCGGCGTCTCGATCTTCTTGCCGAGGAACACCGAATACACCGTGATCAGCAGGTACATGCCGCCGCCGGCGATGGCGATCATCCCCGTGATGCCCGCTAGCGCCATCATCAACCAGGCGGCGCCGGGGAACTCGTGCGCGAAGACGTTGCCCGCGAAGCCGATGTCCCAGTGCCGGCGCGGCACGCCCAGGGTCCCCGCCCCCATGAGGAACAGCGACACCCCCATCATGGCGAGGCCGAAGACGTACGGCTGCCACTGGGCCATCTTGGGGAACGCCAGCTCGCGGCGGAACAGCACCGGGATGAGGAAGTAGGTGAGGCCCATGAAGGCGAGCGTGGTGCCCACCACCACCGTGGCGTGGAAATGCCCCGGCACGTAGATGGTGTTGTGGATGATGAGGTTGAGCTGCTCGGTGCCCATCATCACGCCCGAGATGCCGCCGAGGAAGCCGAAGCCGATCAGCGACAGGAACATCGAGGAGAACACCGGGTTGCTCCAGGGGGCCTTCCTCAGCCACTCGAACAGGCCGTGGTTGAAGCCCTTCCGGCGCTGCGCCACCTCGATCGCCCCCGGCACCGTGAGGCCGTGCACCATCGAGGCGAGCACCGCGAGGTACATGGCGTAGCTGGTGTTGAAGATCTTCCAGTGCGAGGTGAGCCCCGGGTCGGCGAGCAGGTGATGCGCGCTCGCCAGCTGCAGGAACAGGATGTAGAGCAGGAACGCCGTGCGGCTCACCTTTTCCGACAGCGGCTTGGCGCCGAACACGATCGCCGCCACCGCGTACCACACGGAAACGTGCGCGGCCACGTTGATCTGCTGCGAGGAGTGCCCGAACGCCCACCACACGGTGCGATACATGAGCGAATCGATGTGCGCGACCAGCCCCACCGACCACAGGAAGGTCGGGATCAGGATGATGGCGCCCGCCGCGATGGTGAACACCGCGATGATGCCCGCGGTGATGGCGCCGAAGGTCACCAGCGGCACCGAGCCCACGTAGGTGCGCTCGGCCTTCGCCACCACCAGCGTGCCGAAGAACACGAAACACGCGATCAGCGCCCCCACCGCGAACAGGATCAGCCCGAGGTAGAACGTGGGATGCGCGCCCATCGGCGCGTAGGACGTGAACATGACGCTCGAATCGCCGCGGAACACCGAGTAGTTGTTGACCAGCGCCCCGAGGATCATCAGCCAGAACCCGAGCCAGGCCATGCCGGGCGTGGCGAGGCGCGCCTTGAGCAGCGTCGAGGCCGCGAAGTACAGCACCGCGATCTCGAAGAAGATGATCCAGAACACGAGCATGTTGAGCCCGTGCGCGGTGAGGAACTGGTAGAACCTGTCGGCCGGCAGCAGGTGCACCGCCTGCCAGCGGGTGAGCACCACGCCGATGGCGAGCAGGCCGCCGACCAGCAGCGACACCACCGCGGCGACCGCGTTCCAGCGCATCAGCTTTTCGGCGGGCTCGTGGAACACCAGCCCGCTCGAGGGGCAGGTCCGGAACATCCGGTTCACGCTCATGGCGCCTCCCTCACTTCACCACGTAAAGGCGGCTCACCATCGTGTGATGGTTGACGCCGCAGTACTCGTTGCAGATGATCGCGTAGGTGCCCGGGTGGGTCGGGGTCACGGTGACCACGTGCTCGTAGCCCGGGTGCACCTGGATGTTGATGTTCTCGGGCTGCAGCGAGAAGCCGTGCAGCCAGTCGAGCGACATGAGGTGGATGCGGTAGGACTTGCCCGCCTCCAGCTCGAGGATCGGGTACCAGCGCCACAGCTGCGCGATGAGGTAGACGTCGCTGCCCGCGGGCGGGCGCACCACCGGCACCTTGAGCTCGCCGCCGTCCTCGCGCACCTTGTACTGGGCGATCATGGCCTCGGTCTTTTTCACGAAGTCCTCGGGCTTGGCGCGATAGGCCTCGTTCGACAGGTTCTGCTGACCGTAGATGTGCCAGTAGGGCATCATGAAGAACATGATCAGGCACCAGATCAGCGCCACCACGATCCACAGCAGCTCGACGCGGTCGAGCGGTTGCTTCCACCACACCCTGTCCTGCGGAGGCAGGATTGCGCTCATGTGTGCTCCCTTATTTGGCGATCGGAATGGACAGGATTTCCATCACGCCCCAGACGATGTAGAGCACGGTGGGCATGGCGATGCCGAGGAACAGCAGCAGGAAAGGGTTGTCCAGCACCTGCTGCATGATCGGGACCGGCTCCTCCGGCACTTCGTCTTCGATGCGTTCGGCGTTCATGGCGTCCCTTGGTCTGGTTCGGACGACGCCTAGTTAAGCAGTCCTGGCGGCGCAAAAATTTGATACCTATCAAGCTTTCCGGGCCGAACCCGGGCACCATCGCCGCCATGACCGACGCCGACCGCCGCCACGTCGCCTGCTGGCTCCTCGCCTGCGCCGCGCTGGTGTTCCTCATCGTGCTGGTCGGGGGGGTGACGCGCCTGACGCGCTCCGGCCTGTCGATCGTAGAGTGGCAGCCGCTCATCGGCATCCTGCCGCCGCTCTCGGAGAGCGCGTGGCACGAGCTCTTCGCCAAGTACCGCGAAACCCCGGAGTACCGGCTGGTGAACCTCGGCATGGACCTCGAGGGCTTCCGGCGCATCTTCTGGTGGGAGTACCTCCACCGGCTGCTCGCGCGACTGACCGGCTTCGTGTTTCTGCTGCCCCTGCTGTGGTTCCAGTTGAGAAACAAGCTCGAGCGGCCGCTCGCCTGGAAGCTCTGGGGCATCTTCGCGCTCGGCGCCCTGCAGGGCCTGATGGGCTGGCTGATGGTGAAGTCCGGGCTGATCGACGACCCGAAGGTGAACCCGGTGCGACTCACGCTGCATCTCGGGCTCGCGCTGGCGGTTTTCTCGGCCGAGCTGTGGATCGCGCTCGGGCTGCTCGCGCCGCGCAGCGGCCGCGCGGGAAGGCTGGCGGCCGCCTTGCCGTGGGTGGTCTTCGCCATGGCGCTCTCCGGCGGCATGGTGGCCGGACTGCGCGCGGGCTCGGCCTACCAGACCTTCCCGCTCATGAACGGGCACGTCGTGCCGCCCGAGATCCTGATGCTCGAGCCGTGGTGGCAAAACTTCCTCACCAACATGGCCACCGTGCAGTTCGTGCACCGCGGCTTCTTCTGGCTGCTCGCGGTGCTGGTGCCGGTCGCATGGTGGCAGCGGCGCGCCAGCCCGGCGGCCAATGCGCTGCTCCTCGCCTTCGCGCTGCAGGCCGCGCTCGGCATCGCCACGCTGCTCGCCGGCGTGCCGGTGGCGCTCGGCGCCGCGCACCAGGGGGGCGCGGTGCTGGTGCTGGCCGCGGCGTTATGGAACGCGCACCGGCAAGCGTGATCGGCGCCTGGAGCGCAGCGGGCCTCGGCCTGGTGCTGGTGGTCATCGCCGTGAGCGTGGCGATCCGCCTCGACGCCGGGCCGCTCGCCGCGCTGCGCATCGTGCATCGCGCCGCCGCGTCGCTCGAGGTGATCGCGGCCGCTGCGCTCACCTGGCTCGCCTGGCGCCGCGCGCTCGCCGTCGCCGCGCTCACGGTGTTCCTGTCCGTGCTCGGCATCGTCGCCGGGCAGAATCCGCCGCCCGCGGCGGCGGCGGCCAACCTGCTCGGCGGGCTCGCGCTCGCCGCCGCTTTCGCCTGGATGCTGGGACGCGCCCACGGGCGCCGCGCGCAGCCGCCGGGCCGCATCGCGCACCTCGCGGCGGCGCTGGTCGCTGTGCAGTGCGTGCTCGGCGCGTGGCTCGCGATCTTCGCGAAGCAGCTCGAGCCCTGGGCCCTCGGTGCGCATACGGCGCTGGGATTCGCGCTCGCCACCGGCGCGGTGTGGCTCGCGCTGCAGCCCGGGCGCGCGGCGCGGCGCCTCGCGCTGCTCGGCATCGCGCTCGCCGCGCCCGCCGCCGGAATCGCCTCGGCGCAGTTCTACCAGCCGCTCGGCGCGTCGCTCGCGCACGCGGCCGCCGCCGCGCTGCTGGTGGCCGCGGCCGCCTACGCGCACGCGCGCCTTACTTGACCCACATCAAGGGCGGCGCCGGTGCCGCTTGCGAAGGTGGCGCCATGGACCAATTCGCCGATGCGCTGATCGACGCCGCGCTCGCCGCGGCGCGCGCCGGCGACTGGGCCGGTTTTCGCGTGCGCTTCGCCGCGCTGCGCGACGCCTGCGCCGGGCTCCTCGAGCAGGACGAGGACCTGCGCCAGCGCTTCGACACCCTCGGCGCGGCCGCGCCGCAGTACGACCCCGAGGGCTGCGTCGCCGCGTTCGAGTCGCTCGCCGCGGCGCTGCGCGCGCGCCACGCGCAGGCGCTCGGCGCATGGCGCCCGCCGCCGGAGGCGGCCGCGCTCGACCTGCGCGGGCTGCAGCCGCCCGAGCCTATCGTGCGCATTTTCCAGGCGCTGGAGCGCGCGCCCGGCGCGCCGCTGCGCGCCATCCTGCCCCACGAGCCGGTGCCGCTGTACGCGCTGCTCGCCGAGCGAGGCTTCGCCTGCAGCGGCACGCAGCGCGCCGACGGCGGCTACGAGCTGCTGATCGAGCGCCGTCCTTGAGGTGGATCAAAGTGAGCGGCTGAATTCCGGTGCACGCTGGGCCCCAAATACGCAAAGGATCCATTCAATGACGGAGGTCGATGTGACAACCCACAACAGGCGCCTGGCGCGCGCCGCGGCATGGCTCGCGCTGCCGCTCGCGGTCGCGGCCGCCCATGCGCAGACCGACAAGCACCCGGTGACCGAGCCCGAGATCCGCTACCAGGCGGGCAGCTCGCCGCTCGCGACGGAAGACATGCACCAGGACGTGAACCCGAAAGCGCCGCCGATGAGCAAGGCGGAGTTCGACCGCTCGCGCCAGATCTATTTCGAGCGCTGCGCCGGCTGCCACGGCGTGCTGCGCAAGGGCGCCACGGGCAAGCCGCTCACGCCCGACATCACGCAGCCCAAGGGCACCGAGTACCTCAAGGTGTTCATCAAGTACGGCTCGCCCGCCGGCATGCCGAACTGGGGCACCTCGGGCGACCTCACCGACGCCGAAGTCGACCTGATGGCGCGCTACGTGCAGCAGACGCCGCCGACCCCGCCGGAATTCGGCATGGCCGACATGAAGAAGACCTGGAAGGTCATCGTGCCGCCCGCCGAGCGCCCGAAGAAGAAGATGAACAGGTACAACATCGACAACATCTTCTCGACCACGCTGCGCGACACGGGCGAGGTGGCGCTGATCGACGGCGACACCAAGAAGATCATCAACATCGTCAAGACCGGCTACGCGGTGCACATCTCGCGCCTGTCGGCCTCGGGGCGCTACCTGTACGTGATCGGGCGCGACGCCAAGATCAACCTCATCGACCTGTGGATGGAGAAGCCCGACAACGTCGCCGAGGTCCGCATCGGGCTGGAGGCGCGCTCGGTCGACACCTCGAAGTACAAGGGCTACGAGGACCGGTACGCGATCGCCGGCTCCTACTGGCCGCCGCAGTACACCATCATGAAGGGCGACACGCTCGAGCCGCTCAAGATCCAGGCGACCCGCGGCATGACCGTGGACACGCAGGAGTACCACCCCGAGCCGCGCGTGGCGGCGATCGTGGCCTCGCACTTCAAGCCCGAGTTTGTGGTCAACGTCAAGGAGACCGGCAAGATCCTGATGGTCAATTACGCGGACATCAACAACCTGACGGTGACGCAGATCGGCGCCGCGCGCTTCCTGCACGACGGCGGCTGGGACTCGACCAAGCGCTACTTCCTGGTGGCCGCGAACCAGTCGAACAAGATCGCGGTAGTCGATGCCAAGGCCGGCAAGTTGACGAAGCTCATCGACGTCGACAAGATCCCCCACCCGGGGCGCGGCGCGAACTTCGTGCACCCGAAGTACGGCCCGGTCTGGGCCACGGGGCACCTGGGCAGCGAGAAGATCGCGCTCATCGGCACCGACCCGGTGAAGCACAAGCAGAACGCCTGGAAGGTGGTGCAGTACCTCGACGGCCAGGGCGGCGGGAATCTGTTCATCAAGACCCACCCGAAGTCGAAGAACCTGTGGGTCGACACGCCGCTCAACCCCGATCCGAAGATCGCGCAGTCGATCGCCGTGTTCGACATCCGCAACCTCGACAAGAAGCCCGAGATCCTGCCGATCGGCGACTGGGCGGGCCTGGGCGAGGGCGCCAAGCGCATCGTGCAGCCCGAGTACAACAAGGCGGGCGACGAGGTCTGGTTCGCGGTATGGAGCGCGAAGAACCAGGAGTCGGCGCTGGTGGTGGTCGACGACAAGACCCGCAAGCTCAAGGCCGTGATCAAGGACCCGCGCCTCATCACCCCGACCGGGCACTTCAACGTTTACAATACGCAGCACGACATCTACTAGAAAGGATGCCCGGAACATGAAGATCGTGATCGTTGCTGCGGCTGCCGCCGCCGCGGTGCTCGCCGCGCCGGCGCGCGCCGACGAGGCGCTCGCCAAGAAGTACAACTGCCTCGCCTGCCACCAGCTCGACAAGAAGGTCGTCGGCCCCGCCTACAAGGACATCGCCAAGAAGTACAAGGGGCAGTCCGGCGCGCCGGCCCTGCTCGCCGAGAAGGTGAAGAAGGGCGGCAGCGGCGTGTGGGGGCCCGTGCCGATGCCGCCCAACCCGACCGTGCCCGACGCCGACGTGAAGAAGCTGGTGGACTGGATCCTGAAGATGGGCTGAGCACGTAGGGTGGGCCAGCGGCCCACCGTACGGCAGTGCGCAGGGCGGGAGCGATGCTCCCGCCCTTTTCTTTTCTGCGGGCGATGGTCACCTCGGGCTATCCCGACTACAGCGAGGTGTTCAATTTCGGCTGGTCGGGCACGTAGCGCAGCCGCGTCTGGTTCCTGCTGAAGGACGCGGTGCAGCCGCTCGAGGCGCGCTTCGTGCACCGCCACGTGATCTGATCCAGATCAAACGCGCTCCCGCCCGCGACCCTAGAGTGGGGGCATGAACGGGCTCACGAAGCAGGAATTCGACCGCCTCGCGACGGGCATGAAGGCGCGTAAGCGCCTGCTGATGGACGAGATCCAGCGCGGCCTCGCGCGCGCCGGCGAGGAAGGCTACGCGAAGCTCGTGGGCGAAGTGGGCGACGCGGGCGACGAGTCCGTCGCCGACCTGCTGCGCGACGTGCAGGCGGCCGAGGTGACGCGCGACGTGGGCGAGGTGCGCGACATCGAAGGCGCGCAAGCGCGCATCGCCGCCGGGCGCTACGCGCTGTGCACCGACTGCGGCGGGGAGATCGGCTACGCGCGGCTGCAGGCCTTTCCCACCGCCAAGCGCTGCATCGCCTGCCAGGAAAATCGCGAGAAGACGAAGGCCTCGCCGCCGCGCGGCACGCGCTAGGAACCGAGCGCGTCGAGCGCGTTCTTCAGCTCGAGCCCGAGCGCCGTATCACCCTCGATCACCAGGCGCCGGGTGAAGAAGAGCGTGTCCGGATCTTCGCGCCGCAGCGCGAGCGCAGCGTAGTCGGCGAGGCTCGCGCGGATCGTGACGTCCGGCCGGCCGAAGGACGGGCGCAGGCCGATCGCGTCGAGCGTGATCTGCGGGGCGAAGGGCAGGCCGCGCACTTCGAGGCGCAGCACGCGGCCGCGCAGCGGCGCGAATTTCTTTCGCAAATGAGCGGGCAGCGGGATCATGCCGCCGCCATCCCCGGTCGCCCGTGCCAGAAGCCGTTCCACAGTTTTCCCGGAGCGAGCGCGGCAAGCGCCTTGCGCGCATCGAAGCTGCCGAGCGCGCCGTCGCAGGCGGCGCGCATCGCAAAGAGCGCGTCCGCGGTGTTGTGCCATTGCGGGCTCACGCGCAGGAGGTCGACGCCGGTCCCGGCGAGCGCCTCCAGCTCGTCGGCGAGACAGTAGACCCCCGCCGAGAGGGTCTGCACCCCGTTCACGGCAAGGAATGGCTGGCCTTCGCGCGTGGCGAGCATCATGCCGTCAGGATGCTCCAGGCAGGCGTAGCCGCAATCCTCCTTCTGGCGGTCGTAGCGCCGCGCGGTGAAGCAGCGCGCGGACATGGCGAGCGGCATGCGCCCGTAGCCGAACACCTCGGCCTGCATGCCCGCCGGCCGCTCGCCGAGCATGCCGGCGACGATCTCGCGCGTCGCCTCCAGCGGCGCTACCCAGCGCGTGGCGCCGAGCTCCGCCGCCAGGGCGAGGGTCTGCGGGTTGTAGACGTTGAGGTGCGGGCCCGCGACCCAGCCGGCCGTGCCGGCAAGGAGATGCGCCGCGCCCCAGTCGTTCGCCTCGACGCGGAAGCGCCCGTTCGCGACGGCACGGCGCACGAGCTTCAGGTCGCCCTCGGACTCGGTGAGCGCCTGCGTCGCGAGCACGACCTCCTTGCCGGCCGCAGCGAGCCGCTCGCCGATCGCGAGCCAGTCCTCGAACGCGACCTCGTGGCGCCGCGAGCACACGACCTCGCCCAGGTATACGGTGTCCACGGGTGCGGCCGCGATCTCCTCGTAGAAACCCTGCACCGCGTCGCGCGGCCAGTAGTAAAGGAGCGGCCCCAGCGCGAGCTTCATTTCCAGGGCCGGGAGAAGGCGCCGAGCGTGGTCTGGCTGCCTTCGGCGTGGCGCGCGAGCGCCGCCTGCCACTCGGTGCGCGGCGCGAAGCGGCCGGCCTTCAGGGCGTCGATCGCCTCGCGCCAGACGCGCGTCACCTGCGCCACGTAGGCGGGGCTGCGCTGCCGGCCTTCGATCTTCACCGCCCGCACGCCGATGCGCGCGAGCTCCGGGAGCAGCTCGAGCGTGTTGAGGCTCGTCGGCTCCTCGAAGGCGTAGTAAGTGTCGTTGCCCGCCGCGTAGCGGCCCTTGCACACGGTGGGGTAGGCCGCGCGTTCTCCCGCTGCGTAGCGGTCGATCAGAATGCCGTTCAGCCGCGATTCCAGCCCGCCGCCCGTCTCGTGCCAGCGCACCGCGTGCGCCGGCGAGCAGGCGCCCGAGAGATTGGGCGCCTCGCCGCAGGCGCAGGCGGAGAGCAGGCAGCGCCCCTCCACCATCACGCACAGGCTGCCGAAGCCGAATACCTCGATCTCGACCGGCGTGCGGCGCGCGACCTGCTCCACCTGGGCGAGCGACAGCACGCGCGGCAGCACCGCGCGCTTCACGCCGAAATGCTCGTGAAAGAAGTTGATCGCCTCGTAGCTCGTCGCCGAGCCCTGCACCGAGAGGTGCAGCTCGAGGCGCGGGTGCGCGCGGCTCGCGTAGCGCATCAGGCCCGCGTCGGCGACGATGATCGCATCGGCGCCCAGGCGCGCCGCGCGGTCCACCGCCGCCGTCCAGCGCGGCCAGTTGGCCGCCTGCGGGTAGGTGTTCACGGCCATCAGCACCTTGCGGCCGCGCGCGTGCGCGTAGGCGAGGCCCGCGGCGAGCGCCGCCTCGTCGAAATTGAGCCCCGGGAAATTGCGCGCGTTGGTGTCGTCGCGCAGGCCGAGGTACGCCCAGTCGGCGCCGTGATCGACCGCCGCCTTCAGCGCCGGCAGCGCGCCCGCCGGGCAGACCAGTTCCATGCTGCGATTCTAGGAGCGGCGGCGCGCCGCGGCGGCGTCCAGTTGACGCGAATCAACCAAACTGCCCCGGCCTCAGCCGCCGCCGCGCAGCCGCGCGAGGTCCGGAATGCGCACCGTGCGCCCCTGGATCTCGATCAGGCCGGCGTGGCCCAGCTCGTGCAGGATGCGCGAGAAATGCTCCGGGGTCATGTTGAGGCGCGAGGCGATGACGCTCTTGCCCGCCGTGAGGTGCACCTCGACCGGGGCGCCGTTGGCGTTCTCCGGCACTTCCGCGAGCAGATAGCCGATCACCCGCTCGTGGCTGGAGCGCAGGGTGTAGGCCTCGACGTCGCGCACCAGCCCGTGCAGCCGCCGCGACAGCCCCGAGAGCATGCGCCGCGCGAAGCCGGGGTCGCGCGCGAGCTCGTCGAGCACCGCGTGCTTGGCGACGTGCAGCAGCATGGAATCGGCGAGCGCCTGCGCGAACACGATGTAGGGCGCGTCCAGGAACATCAGCGCCTCGCCGAAGCTCTGCCCGGGGCGCACGATCTCGACCACCTTCTCCACGCCCTGCGGCGAGGTGAAGCCGAGCTTCACCTGCCCGTAGACCACCACGTGGAAGCCCGTGCAGGGATCGCCCGTATGGCACACCGTCTGGCCCTTCTCGGCGTGCACCGGCAGCGTGCTGGCGGCGATGCGGTCGAGCTCCGCGTCCCGCATCTGGCTGAACATCGGCAGGTTGGCGAGGAACGCCTGGATCTTGATCTGCGGCGCGCGACGGTTCACGGGCTGGTGCCCTCCGAGCGCGTGATCTTGTTGTGCACGTTGTACTTGCCGACGGGTTTTCTCATCGGGATGCGCTTGATCTCCTTCAGGGTCTTCGCGTCGAACACGATCAGCGCGCCGTCGTCCTCCCAGAGGCTCGCGAGCGCGTAGCGGCCGTAGCGGTCGAACTCGACGTGCGCGAGCATCTTGCCGGGCTCCGGGGTGAGCCGGGCGACGACCTGCAGGCTCTCCTTGTCGATCACCTGCAGCGTGTCGCGACCCTTGGGGCCGATCATGGAGTCGACCCAGGCGTAGGGCGTCGTCTCGTGGCTGCGCAGGAAATAGCCGGGCCCGAGCGTAGGGATCTCGGCCACCGTCTTCCAGCCCTCGACGTCGATCACGCTCACCACGCCCTCGCGCAGGTTGGGGGTGGCCATCACGCGCCGGCCCGCGCGCTCCCAGCTGATGCCGGAAGCGAGGTGCGGCAGCCCCGGCAGGTCCACCGTGGCGATGGCGCGGCGCACGTCGAGGTGCACCACCTGGCCGCGCTTCGCGCCGCGGCTCGCGCCGACCACCTGGCGGAAGTCGGGCGTGAAGAAGAAGTCGTCGAGCACCTGGTCGAGCCGCGTGCGCCGCGGGTTGAGAAAGCCCGGGACGAACTCGCCTTCCTTGAAGCGGTAGTCGTGCACCAGCCCGGCGGCGATCGGCTCGGCGCGCGGGTCGTAGGAGATCTCCCACAGCTCGGGCACGTCCTTCAGCGCGGCGACGAAACTGCGCCGCGGCGCGGCATCGTAGACCGCGGAGACGCGCGAAGGCGTTTCCAGGATCTTCACCAGCTCGAGGTCCGCGTCGAGGACCACGAGGCTGTGCGGCAGGAAGTTCGCGGCCATCACGTAGCGGCCGTCCGCGGACACCGCGGCGTTGCGCGTATTGAGGCCGGCGCGCACCTCGGCCACCGTCTTCAGGTTCCACAGGTCGAACTTCGAGATCCACCCGTCGCGCGAGGCGAAGAAGACGTAGCGCCCGTCGGGCGTGAACTTCGGCCCGCCGTGCAGCGCGAAGCGCGAGGCGAAGCGCGCGATCGGCTCGAGGCGGTCGCCGTCGAGGATCGTCACGTGGTGGTCGCCCGCCTCGACCACCACGAAGAGGTTGAGCGGATCGGCGTCGAACTGCGGCTTCGCCGGCAGCGTGCCCGGCGCGTGGTGCACGACGCGCGAGGCGCGGATCTCGCGCTCGCCCCAGGCGGGCGCGGGAACCACGGGGCTGTAGATCAGCTCGACGAGCTTTGCGATCTCCGCGTCGTTCAGCTGCTGGCCGAACGCGGGCATCTGCACGCCGGGACGGCTGTCGCGGATGACTTTGATTGCGTCGGGTTTTCTGAGGCGAGACAGGTTTTCCGGCAGCAGCGCCGGGCCCATGCCGCCGAGGCGCTGCGCGCCGTGGCAGCTCGCGCAGTGCGTCTGGTAGAGCTCGGTCGGCAGGGCGAGCGCCGGCACGAGGAGCAGCGCGGCGAGGAGTGCCCTCACGCCGCGATCTCCTCGTCTTCGAGGTAGCAGCCGGGATCCTCGGCCCAGGGGTCGCCGCTCACCTTCATGGCGCGCACGCGCGTGTTGCCGCCGCAGACGTCGAAATAGGCGCAGCTCGCGCAGCGGCCCTTGACCTGGCGCGGGCGCTGCTTGAGGCCGGCCATGATCGGGTGGCGCGTGTCGCGCCAGATGTCGCCGAAGCGCCGCGAGCGCACGTTGCCGAGCGTGCAGTCCCACCACATCGTGTCGGGGTGCACGTTGCCGAGGTTGTCGATGTTGGCGACGTTCACCCCGGACGAATTGCCACCCCAGGCGGCGAGCGTCGCGCGCAGGCGCGGCTCGTCGAGGCCGGGGATGTTCCTGCGCGCCCAGTGCAGCAGGTACACGCCGTCGGCGTCGTTGTTGCCGGTGACAAAGTCCTTTTCCACGCCGCGGCGCGCCGCGTCCCAGGCGCGCGCGAACAGGAGGTCGAGTGCCTCGCGCGTGACGCGAAAGTGCGCGTCGCGCTTGCGGTTGACGTTGCCGCGGCCCGCGTAGTTGAGGTGCGAGAGGTAGAAGCGACAGATGCGTTCCTCTTCTACGAGATCGAGGAGCCCGGGCAGGTCGGCGGCGTTGTCCTGCGTGAGCGTGAAGCGTACGCCCACCTTGATGCCCAGGTCGCGGCACAGGCGCAGCGCGGCGAGCGATTTTCCGAACGCGCCCGCCTGGCGACGGAACTTGTCGTGCGTCGCTTCCAGGCCGTCGAGGCTGATGCCGACATAGTCGAAGCCGGTGTCGCCGATGCGCCGGGCGAGCGGCGCGTCGATGAGGGTCCCGTTGGTGGAAAGCGCGGTGTAGAAGCCGAGCGCTTTCGAGCGCCCGGCGATCTGGAAGATGTCCTTCCTGAGCAGCGGCTCGCCGCCCGAGAGGATGAGCGCGGGCACGCCAAAGGCCTTGAGGTCGTCCATCACGCGCAGCACTTCCGCGGTATCGAGCTCGCCCGGGAAGTCGACGTCGGCCGAAATCGAGTAGCAGTGAATGCACGCGAGGTTGCAGCGGCGCACGAGGTTCCAGATCACCACGGGTCCGGAAGGCGCGCCACTGCGCACCGGTCCCGGGCGGAGCATCTGGTTCATCGCGCGCGACAGCCGCAGCATGTCAGGCGAGCCTCAATCCGGTTTTCTTCAGGAGGCGCGTGCTGTACAGCACGTCGCTCGCGCGCGCGGCGGCGCCGAGCAGCGCGCGGATCCCGGCGCGCTGCGCCTCGGTCTCGCCGCGGTCGCGGCCGTGCACCATGGCGAAGAGGTTGTAGCGCCACCCGGGCAGCCGGCGCGGGCGGCGGTAGCAGTGGCTGACGAAGGAGAGCGACCCCACCGCGGCGCCCAGTTCGTCGACCGCTTCGTCGTCCACGTCCCACACGGTCATCGCGTTCGCCGTGTAGCCGAGCGCGTAGTGGTTGGGCACCGCGCCGATGCGGCGGATGCGGCCGTCGGCGAGCATCGCTTCGAGGCGCCCGACGAGCTCGTCCTCGCCGATGCCGATCTGCTGCGCGAGCGCGCGGTACGGCTCGGGCGCGAGCGGCAGGCCCCCTTGCGTGGCGCGCACGATGGCTTCGTCGGCGGCGTTCATGCGGCGAGCCTCAGCTCGATGAAGTACTCGCGCTCGCGCGGCAGATCGAGCACCGGGAAGCCGGTCTCGGCCTCGATCGCGGCGATCACCTCGGCGATGCGCGCGCGCTCGCCGGTGGCGAGCACGAACCACAGGTTGTAGTCGTGCGCGCGCTCGTAATTGTGCGCCACTTCCACGTGCGCGTTCACCCGCGCGGCGACGCGCTCGACATCGGCTTGCGGCACGCGCATCGCGCACAGCGTGAAGGCGCCCCCGAGGCGCTCGGCGTCGTACATCGGGCCGAAGCGCGTGAGCGTGCCGGCCGCGAGCATCGCGCGCAGCTTCTCGATCAGGGTCGACTCGTCCATGCCGAGCTCTTCCGCCGCGGCGGCGAACGGCCGCTCGCAGAGCGGGAAGCCGCCCTGCAGCCGGTTGACGATGGCGCGCTCGAGCTCATCCATAGGCGGCGGCGCGCTGGCTGAAGCAGCGCAGGCTGAACAGGACCGAGCGCGGGTAGCCGGACAGGCCGTGCTGCGCGCACAGGCGCTCGATCGATCGCGTCACGGCCGCGCGCTCGCGGCCGTGCAGCATGCAGTACAGGTTGTAGGGCCACTCGGGCAGCGCGCGCGCGCGCCGGTAGCACAGGGTCACGGCCGCGTCGGCGGCCAGGCGCCGGCCGGCCGCACCGGCCTCGGCGTCCGGCAGGTCCCACACCACCATGGCGTTCGCGTCGTAGCCGAGCGGGCGGTGCCGCACCACGGCGCCGATGCGGCGCACGGCGCCGGCGTCCAGCCAGCGCCGCAGGGCGGCGATCAGCGCCGCCTCGGGCACGCCGAAGGCGGCGAACGGACGCGGCTCGAGCGGCAGCCCCGCCGCGAGGCGCGCGGCGAGCGCGCGCTCGTCCTCGCTCAGCGCAGCGACCGGCGCCGTGCGCTGCGCGCGCGGCGCCGAATGGTCCTCGAGATCGAACCCGAGGTCGATGTGAAACTCCTCCGCGAGCGGCAGGCGCAGTACCGCGAGGCCGGTCTCGTGCTCGATGCGGGAGAGCGTCCATTGCAGCGCGGCCGCCGAGGGCGCCGTGGCCACGAACCACAGGTTGATGCGGTTCTCGCGCTCGTAGTTGTGATTGACGCCGGCATGCGCGCTCACCTGCCGCGCCACGGCTTGCAGCCGCCCGGGCGGCACCGCCATCGCCGCGAGCGTGCTCGCGCCGACGGTGTTCGGGCGGAACACCGGGGCGATGCGATCGATCAGCCCGCGCGCCTTGAGCCGCGCGAAGCGCGCGATGGTCTCGCCCTCGTCGAAGCCGCTCGCGCGCGCGATCTCGGCAAACGGTCGCGGCACCAGCGGAAAGCCGCGTTGCCAGGCGTTGACGAGGCGAAGGCTCTCGGCGTCGAACATCTCAGAAGCCCGTCATCGCGCCGCGCGAGGTGAGGAAGATGCCGCTCGGGCTCTCGGCCGCGAGGCGCGCCAGCTCCGCGAAGCTCGCGCCGTCGTAGACCACCACCGCGCCGTCGTCGCGCGAGGAAACCCAGGCCTGCTCGCCGCGCGGCGTGAACTCCATGTGCAGCACGGCGCGCCCGGGACGCAGTTCCTTCACCACCCGCATCTGCGGGACGTCGATCACCTGCACCACGCCGTTCGCCGGGAAGGCGAAGTTCACCCACACGCG
>JBBDXL010000100.1:0-4008 GCA_040902335.1 Burkholderiales bacterium | reverse complement strand
GGCCCTTGGCCCACCTCAGCATTACTCCCGAGGCTGGGGCTTCGGCCGCCGGCCGACGGTGACCGCGAGCTCGAGCGTCTGCGACTGGCGCTGCAGCCGCATCTTCGCGCTCGAGCCGGGCGCGAGCGCGGCCACCAGATTGAGCATGGCCTGTGGGTCGGAGATCTGCGCCTCGTTGATCGCCGTCAGGACGTCGCCAGGCTTCACTCCCGCGCGGTCGGCGGGGCCGCCGCGCAGCACGCCGGCGATGATGGTGCCGCGCGCATCGCCCAGGCGGAACGACTCGGCCACCGCCGGCGTGATCTCCTGCACTTCCACGCCGATCCAGCCGCGCGTCACGGTGCCGCTCTTCACGATCTGGTCGAGCACCATCTTCGCCGTGGACACCGGGATGGCGAAGCCGATGCCCATCGAGCCGCCCGAGCGCGAGTAGATCGCGGTGTTGATGCCCACCAGGTTGCCCTGCGCATCGACCAGCGCGCCCCCCGAGTTGCCCGGATTGATGGCGGCGTCGGTCTGGATGAAGTTCTCGAAGGTGTTGATGTGCAGTCCGCTGCGGCCGAGCGCGGAGACGATGCCCGAGGTCACGGTCTGGCCGACGCCGAAGGGGTTGCCGATCGCCAGCACCACGTCGCCCACGCGCAGCTGGTCGGACTGCCCGAACGTGATGGCGGGCAGCTGCTCGGCGTTCACGCGCAGCACGGCAAGGTCGGTATCCGGGTCGTTGCCCACCACCTGGGCGAGCAGCTTCTTGCCGTCCGAGAGCGCCACCTCGATTTCGTCGGCAGCCTCCACGACGTGGTGATTGGTGAGGATGTAGCCCGCGGGGCTGACGATCACGCCCGAGCCGAGGCTGGCGGCGCGCTGCACGTCGTCGCCGAACTGGTCGCCGAAGAAGCGCCGGAACAGCGGGTCGTTCAGCAGCGGGCTGCGCCGCGCGCGCACCTCCTTGGTGGTGAAGATGTTGACCACCGACGGCGTGGCGCGCCCCACGGCATCGTGAAACGACCCGGCGCGAGCCACCACGGGCTGCGCCACCGGCGCTGTCGGCGCCGGCGACGGCATCGCCACCGCCGGCTGCGGCGCGGCCGCGGGCTTGTGCGGCAGCCACTCGGGCTTCAACGTCGTGACGACGAACAGCACCGCCAGGCACACGGTCGCCGTCTGCGCAAAGATCGACCAGAGGCGGCGCAACATAAGGAGTACCTAATCTAGCACAAAGCCCTGAATATTGAACCGCTTACGCCGCAAATCGTGGACATTCCCATGCTCGCTCTATAGAATGGCGCCTCGTTCGCACTCTCCCACCCTTTCCAGCCTCGAATCAACTCCATGAGCGACAACCAGAAAGTCGACAAGACGCGCCGCAACCTCGTGGTCGCGACCTCGGTGGTCGGCGGAGCGGCTTGCGTCGGCGCCGCGGTTCCCTTCATTACCAGCATGTGGCCCTCGGAGCGCGCCAAAGCCGCGGGCGCGCCCGTCGAGGTGGATATCTCGGCGATCGCGCCGGGCGAATTGAAGGTGTTCGAGTGGCGCGGCAAGCCCGTGTGGGTGATCCGCCGCACGCCGGAAATGCTGGAATCCCTGAAGACGGTGACCGGCAAGCTCACCGACCCGGCCTCCAGGGACTCCCTGCAGCCCGAGTACGCGGCCAATGCATACCGCTCCCTGAAACCGGACCTGATGGTGATGGAAGGCGTGTGCACGCACCTGGGCTGCTCGCCGCAGATGAAGCCCGCCGACGCCAAGGCGGAGATGGGCGGCGACTGGGCGGGCGGCTTCTACTGCGCCTGCCACGGATCGAAATTCGACCTCGCCGGTCGCGTGTTCCGCGGCGCGCCGGCGCCGACCAACCTGACGGTGCCGCCCTACACCTTCCTGTCCGAGGGCACGCTCCTCATCGGCGAAGACAAGAAAGGGGCGTAGCCGATGGCCTCCCGCCTGATGGCGCTGTGGGAATGGTTCGACGCGCGCATGCCCAGCGTCGCCGAGGAGTGGCGCAAGCACGCCGCCGAGTACTACGCGCCCAAGAATTTCAACTTCTGGTACTACTTCGGCGTGCTGTCGATGCTGGTGCTGGTGATACAGATCGTCTCCGGCATCTTCCTGACGATGCACTACAAGCCCGACGCCGGGCTCGCCTTCGGCTCGGTCGAGTACATCATGCGCGACGTCTCCGGCGGCTGGATCCTGCGCTACATCCATTCCACCGGCGCGTCGGCGTTCTTCGTCGTGGTCTATCTGCACATGTTCCGCGCGCTGCTCTACGGCTCGCACAGGGAGCCGCGCGAGCTGATCTGGATCTTCGGCGTGCTCATCTACCTCGCGCTGATGGCGGAGGCGTTCCTCGGCTACCTGCTGCCCTGGGGCCAGATGTCCTACTGGGGCGCGCAGGTGATCGTGAACCTCTTCGGCGTCATTCCGTTCATCGGGCCGGATCTCGCGCTGTGGATCCGCGGCGACTACGTGGTGTCGGACGCGACGCTGACGCGCTTCTTCGCGCTGCACGTGATCGCGCTGCCGCTGGTGCTGCTCGGCCTGGTGGTGGCGCACATCCTCGCGCTGCACGACGTCGGCTCGAACAACCCCGACGGCGTCGAGATCAAGAAGAACAAGGACTCTCATGGTAAGCCGGTGGACGGCATTCCCTTCCATCCGTACTACACGGTGAAGGACACGGTCGGCGCGGTGGTGTTCCTCGCCATCTTCTGCGTCGTCATGTTCTTCATGCCGGAAATGGGCGGGTACTTCCTCGAGCACAACAACTTCATCCCGGCCGACCCGCTGCAGACGCCCGAGCACATCGCGCCGCTGTGGTACTTCACGCCTTACTACTCGATCCTCAGGGCGGTGCCGCCGCTGTTCAACTCGCAGTTCCCCGGGGTGCTGGCGATGGGCATCGCGGTGCTGATCCTGTTCCTGCTGCCGTGGCTCGACCGCTCGCCGGTCAAGTCCATCCGCTACCGCGGCCCGTACTACAGGATCGCGCTGGCGCTGTTCGTGGTGGCCTTCCTGATCCTCGGCTACCTCGGCATCGAGTCGACGACGGTGTGGGGCCAGTTCGCGGCGACGGAAGGTTCGCTCATGGACCGGATGCTGGATACCAAGGACCGCGCCACCTGGGTGGCGCGCGTGTGCACCGTGCTCTACTTCGCCTTCTTCATCCTCATGCCGTGGTACACGGCGCGGGACAGGGTGAAGCCGGTTCCCGACCGGGTGACGATGTGAGGGCCGCGAGCATGAGCAGACTCCTCGTCGCCCTGCTGTGGGCGCCCGCGACGCTGCTCGCCGCCGCAGCCGTCCATCCCCTGGACCCCGCGCCGATCGAGCCGCGCGACCTGGCCAGCCTGCAGGCGGGCGCGCGCACCTTCGTCAACTACTGCCTCAACTGCCACGGCGCGCAGTACATGCGCTACAACCGCCTCACCGACCTCGGCCTTACCGAGGCGCAGATCCGCGACAACCTGATGTTCGCCGCCGACAAGGTCGGCGAGACCATGAAGGTGGCGATGACGGTGAAGGACGGCAAGGCGTGGTTCGGCGTGCCGCCGCCGGACCTGTCGGTGATCGCGCGCGCGCGCGGCGCCGACTGGCTGTATACGTACCTGCGCACCTTCTACCGCGACGAGAAGACCCCGAGCGGCTGGAACAACAAGGTGTTCCCGAACGTCGCGATGCCGCACGCGCTGTGGACGCTGCAGCGCGAGCAGTCCGCCGTCGATTACGACCGCACGGTGCGCGACCTCGTGAACTTTCTAGTCTACCTCGGCGAGCCGGCGGCGCTGCAGCGAAAGTCGATCGGCATCGTCGTGCTGTTCGTGCTCGGCGTGCTGTTCGTGCTCGCCTACGCGATGAAGAAGGCTTTCTGGAAGGACATCCGGTAGGCCGGCCCGCGCCCGAACCCGCGGCCGGGCGGGCGCTCGCGCCCGGCCATTTCCCCAGGACTACTGCGACATGATGCAACTGTATTCCGGCACCACGTGCCCCTTCAGCCACCGCTGCCGCTTC
>JBBDXL010000099.1:0-4052 GCA_040902335.1 Burkholderiales bacterium | reverse complement strand
TTCGAGCGCCTGCAGGGCCTTGCGCGCGCCATGCCGCTCACCTGCCTCGGCGTGACGCTCGCCGGGCTGTCGCTCATCGGCGTGCCCGGGACCGCGGGCTTCATCAGCAAGTGGTACCTGGTGCTCGGCGCGCTGGAGGCCGGGCACTGGTGGCTCGCCGGGCTTGTGGTGCTCACCTCGCTCATCGCCGTGGCCTATGTCTGGCGCTTCGTGGAGGCGGCGTACTTGAGCGAGCCGCCGGCGGGCCCGGCGCGCGCGGGCGAAGCGCCCTGGTCGATGCTCGTCGTGTCCTGGGCGCTGGTCGCGGCCTGCATCTGGTTCGGCTTCGACACGTCGTTCACGGTCGAAGGCGCGCGCCGCGCCGCGATGCTCATGCTCGGCGGCGCGCCGTGACCAGCGCGCAGCTGATCGCCGCGTGCCTCATCGTGCCCGCCGCAGGCGCGGCCGGCATTGCGCTCGCCGGACGCTGGCCGAACCTGCGCGAGGCGGTGACGCTCGGCACCGCGGCGCTGCTCTTCGCCTGCGTGCTCGGCGTCCTGCCCACGGTGCTGGCGGGCGGCATACCGCAGCTTTTCGTGCTGGAGATGCTGCCCGGCATCGCTCTCGGCTTTCGCGTGGAACCCCTGGGGATGCTGTTCGCGCTCGTGGCCTCGGGGCTGTGGATCGTCAACTCCGTCTACTCCATCGGCTACATGCGCGGCAACGACGAGCCGCACCAGACGCGCTTCTACGTGTGCTTCGCGCTGGCGCTCGCCGCCACCATGGGCATCGCCTTCTCGGCGAATCTGCTGACGCTTTTCCTCTTTTACGAGATGCTGACGCTGGTCACCTGGCCGCTGGTCACGCATCACGGCGGCGACGAGGCGAGGAAGGGCGGGCGCGTGTACCTCGGCGTGCTGCTGGGCACGTCGATCGCGCTGCTGCTGCCGGCCGTGATCGCCACCTGGGCGATCGCCGGCACGCTGGAGTTCACCCCGGGCGGGGTGCTCGGCGGCGCCTCGAGCGCAACGCTCGGGCTGCTGCTCGCGCTCTACATGTTCGGCATCGGCAAGGCGGCGCTGATGCCGGTGCACCGCTGGCTGCCCGCGGCGATGGTGGCGCCGACGCCGGTGTCGGCGCTGCTGCACGCGGTGGCGGTGGTGAAGGCAGGCGTGTTCGCCGTGGTGAAGGTGATCGTGTACGTGTTCGGCGTGGACGCGCTCGCCGCCACCACGGCGTCCGACTGGCTGCCGACGGTCGCCGGCTTCACCGTCATCGCCGCCTCGGTGGTGGCGCTGCGCGCGGACAACCTGAAGCGCAGGCTCGCGTACTCCACGGTGAGCCAGCTTTCCTACGTCGTTCTCGCGGCGGCGATCCTCGCGCCGCTTTCGGTGATCGGCGCGACGCTGCATATCGCCGCGCACGCCGTGGGCAAGATCACGCTGTTCTTCGCCGCCGGCGCGATCTACACCGCCGCGGGGAAGACCGAGGTGAGCCAGCTCGACGGCATCGGCCGGCGCATGCCCTGGACCATGGGCGCCTTCGCCGTCGGCGTGCTGTCGATGATCGGCCTGCCGCCGGCCGCCGGCTTCGTCAGCAAGTGGTACATGCTCGCCGGCGCGCTGCAGGCCGAGCACTGGATGGCGGTCGGCGTGATCGCCGCGAGCACGCTGCTCAACGCCGCCTACTTCGTGCCGATCGTGTACCGCGCGTTCTTGCGCGCGCCGCACGGCGAGGCCCACGGCGAGGCGCCGCTGTCGATGGTGCTGGCGCTCGCCGCGAGCGCGCTCGCCACGCTGGCGCTGTTCTTTTTCCCGCAGGTGCCGCTCGCGCTCGCGCGCGCGCTGCAAGGGGGCTGAGATGAGCGATCACTGGCTCGTACGCCCCGCGACCATCCGCCTGCTCTGGCGCGTGTTCATCGCCGTGCTCGCGCTCACCGTGCTCGCCGAGTTTCTCGTCGAGCACCATCCGCACTTCCGCATCGAGGCGGTCGCCGGCTTCGGCGCCTGGTACGGCTTTCTCGCTTGCGCCGGGATGATCCTGTTCGCCAAAGGCCTCGCGGTCTTCCTCAAGCGCGCCGATACCTACTACGAGGAGGAAAGCCGCGATGGCTAGCGCCTGGCTGCATCCCGGCCTCCTCGTCATCGCCGCGGGCCTCGCGCTCGCGCTGCTGCGCGGCCGCGCGCGCGACGCGGTGGCGCTGCTCGCCCCGCTCGCCGCGCTGTGGCTCGTGCTCGCCGCGCCCGCCGGCGTCGCCTGGAGCGGAACGTGGCTCGGCTTCGAGGTGCGGCCGCTCGCTTACGACGCGCTCTCGCGCCTGTTCGCGGTGATCTTCGCGATCATGGCGTTCGCCGGGGGCCTCTATGCGCTGAACCAGAAAAGCCGGCTCGAGCTGCCCGCGGCCTACGTCTATGCCGGCGCGGCGATCGGCGCGGTGCTCGCCGGCGACCTCGTGACGCTGTTCGTCTGCTGGGAGCTGATGGCGGTCGGCTCGACGCTCGTCATCTGGAGCGCGGGCAGCGGCGCGGCCTACCGCGCCAGCATGCGCTATCTCGCTATCCACCTGCTGGGCGGCGTGCTGCTCTTCGCCGGTATCGCCGGCCACGTTGCGGCGACGGGCTCGACCGGCTTCGAGCGCATGGCGCTCGATTCGCCGGCGCACTGGCTGATACTCGCCGGCTTCCTCGTCAACGCCGGCGCGCCGCCGCTCTCGGCGTGGCTGCCGGACGCCTATCCGGAAGCGTCGTGGAGCGGCATGGTGTTCCTGTCGGCCTTCACCACCAAGACCGCGGTGTACGTGCTGCTGCGCGGCTTTCCGGGAACCGAGCTGCTGGTGTGGGTGGGCCTGTTCATGGTGTTCTACGGCATCGTCTACGCGCTGCTCGAGAACGACATGCGGCGCATCCTCGCCTACAGCATCGTCAACCAGGTCGGCTTCATGGTGGCGGGCATCGGCATCGGCACCGAGATGGCGCTGAACGGCGCCGCCGCGCACGCCTTCACGCACATCATCTACAAGGCGCTGCTCCTGATGTCGGCGGGCTCGGTGCTCTACGCGACGCAAAAGCGCAAGTGCACCGACCTCGGCGGGCTGTTTCGCACCATGCCGCTCACGGCCTTCTGCGGCATCATCGGCGCGCTCTCCATCTCGTCCTTCCCGCTCACCTCGGGCTTCGTCTCGAAGTCGATGATCTCGCAGGCCGCCGGCGACGAGCATCTGCTGTGGGTGTGGCTTGCGCTCGCCGCCGCCACCGCTGGCGTGTTTCTGCATGCCGGGATTAAATTTCCATGGTTCGTGTTCTTCCAGAAGGACTCGGGCCTGCGCCCGGCCGAGCCGCCGCTCAACATGCGCCTCGCGATGCTGCTGTTCGCGGCGCTGTGCATCGGACTCGGGATCTTCTATCAGCCGCTCTATGCCTTGCTGCCCTTCAGCACCGGCTTCGTCCCCTACACCGGCTCGCACGTCGTCGTGCAGCTCGAGCTGCTGTTGTTCTCGGGTCTCGCGTTCTTCGTCATGCTGCCGATGCTGCGCCGCACACTGACCATCACGCTGGACGCAGACTGGTTCTATCGCCGGCTCGCGCCGGTGCTGGTCACGGCCGGCTTCCTGGCGTTGCGCGCCATGGGTCGAACGCTTGCCATGGCGCGGGACGGCGGAATGCGACGCATTGGCGCCGCCGCGCTCGCCTTGCACGGCCCGCAGGCGCTGTTTGCGCGCACCTGGACGACGGGCGGGATGGCGCTGTGGGCGGCGTTGCTGCTCGCGGGCTACCTGCTGGTGGTCTATCTGTGAGCGCGCGAGCCGCACCCGCGTTTCATATCGTGAAGTTGCCTTGCGGCGCCTGAAGGGGGGAGGTTAGAATCTCACGGCAATTCCCGAACGGGGCCAGAGCCCCGCGCTACCGCAGGAATCACACCGAAAGAGGAGACCCTGAAATGAGCAACGAACAAGTCAAGGCAAAGCCATCGCGCCGCAAGTTCCTGACCGGCGCGGCGGCGGCAACGGCGGGCGCGGCGACGCTCGGCTTCCCGATGATCGGCCGCACGCAGTCGCCGATCGTCATCAAGATGCA
>JBBDXL010000098.1:0-4078 GCA_040902335.1 Burkholderiales bacterium | reverse complement strand
GCGCATCCAGCCTTATCTGCTGAGCGTTGCGCTGCTGGTCTTCGCGTGGGCAGGCACACTGGCCGGATATGCCGGCGTCCCGCGGCGCGCCGCGGACATCAGCTTTGGCGGCGCGGCGCCCGAGTCCTGGGGAGCATTGATGAACGTCACCATGGGCCTCGGGGGCATCCTGACCCTGATTGCCGGCGTTCTTTTCTTCGTGGTCGTCGGCATGACCATGCTCGCGGGCAGGAAGCTGCGGCTTGCTTCCGAGCTGGGCCCTGATCTGGCGATGCTCGCGGTGTCGCCGACTCGGGAGTTCGCCTATACGCCGACGGCGCTCATACCGGGAGTCATTTTCGTCCTGCTGGTGCTGATGTTTACGGCGGGCGCTTTTGCCATCATGGGCAACTGGCCCATGCAGTTCGGCTAAGCGGGAGTCGCAACAGGAGGCAGTTATGGGAAAAGCAGCTTCACGAAGAAGTGACAGCGTAATTCGGCCTGCCGACAGGGGGACCGGCCTTCTGTTCTGGGGATGGATCGCCGTCGCCGTATTGAATCTGGGCATGGTGAGCGCATCCCTCGCCCTGTTTGCTCCTTAGACTGACCGTGGTCATGGCATTACGCCCTTTGCGTGCGCCGCCTTCGCTGCGACGATAGCGTAGCCTGATCATGCGCACGGGGAAACAAGCCAAGCCTGCCGGCGCCTGCAGCGTGTGCCTCGCGCTTACGCGCCGGCGCGAGCTCCTCAATCACCGTTGCGACCAGGTGGTCAACGGCAGGCGCTGCTACGGCACGTACAAAAGCGCCATGACGTACCTGTGGGACCAATGCGTCTCCTGCGAGGGCACGGGCAAGGTCGGGACGCAGGCGTGCGGCGAATGCGCCGGCTTCGGCTGGAAAATGTACGGCTAGCTCATTCGCGGAACAACGAATTGAGTTCATGGCCAGAGGCCGCGTTGGCGAAGCCATCGAATTTGCCTTGTTCCGCAATCAATCTGGCAGCGCGCATAAATCCGCCCCAGGCCGAGCGTGCAAGCGCGCCGCCAACGCTCACTCGCCGCACCCCGAGCACGCAGATGTCCTGCATCGTGAGCTCGCTCGCCGAGCCCACCAGCAGGTTGAACGGCTTCGGCGCGACGCCAGCCACGACGGCCCGGATCTGATCGGGCGTGCGGATACCCGGCGCGTAGAGGCAGTCGGCACCGGCCTGCGCGTAGGCCTTGAGCCTGCGGGTCGTTTCTTCGAGATCGGGTCGACCGACAAGAAAGCATTCGGCGCGTCCGACCAGCAGCGTATCGCCGCCCGCCTTATCGATGGCTTTTCGTGCCGCGCGAATCCTCTCGACGGCAACGCCGAGTTCATAGAGCGGTTTTGCCGCATCGCCGGTCGAATCTTCTATTGAAAGTCCCGCCACCCCGGTCTCGATTGCAAGACGAACGCTTGCCGCGACGCCGGCCGCATCGAGTGCGAAGCCACTTTCGAAGTCGGCATTCACCGGCAAATCTGTTGCCGCGACAATGTCGTGCAGGTGGGCGAGCGCCATGTCGCGCGAAACGGCACCATCGGGTCGGCCCCGGGACCAGGCGAAGCCGGAACTTGTGGTGGCAAGCGCCTTGAATTCAAGACTTTGTAGAAAACGCGCGCTGCCAACGTCCCAGGGGTTCGGAATGACGAAGCACCCGGCCTTATGCAACTGCTGAAAGGCGCGCCGCTTGTCGGCAATGCTGGGGCGAGTGTCGGCCATCCGGAGGCTCCTAGTGGGTTGCAGGGTTCAGCTGCGGCGAGATCGAGAGTTTCTTCGGCGGCCCGTAGCCCGTGCGCCGGCCGTCGAACGCCACGCCTGCCAGCTCGCTCAGCTTTCTCAGGGGAGCGTTCATCGTCCTCCCGGCCGGGCTAGCTCGAGGGGTCTGTCGGCTTCCTCTTTTTTGCCGCCAGCGCGTACAGCTCGTACATCTTCAGGTTTTGCGTCACTTCCAGCCTGCGCTGATCGGTGACGTCCCGGCCCGTGATGAAGATCGTCTGTTCGCCCGCGACCCGGCGCGACTCCCATTGGAAGGCCCGGTACGTCCCGTCCTTGCACCGGAGCGCGAGCTCGATGGGACGCGCACCGGCGGCGTCCGGGCGGGAATTGATCAGCTTCAGAGCGCTCGCGCGGTCCGGGTCGTCCACCAGCCTGAGCAGTTTGCGGCCGACGAGCTCGTCCATGCGATAGCCGAGCGTCTTCACCCAGGCCGCGTTGACCACCTTCAGGATGCCGTCGAACGCGACGACCGCCATCAGCTGGGGCGAGTCGTCGAACTCGCGGCCGCTCACGCGGCGATCGGGAATTTCCATGGCCTCGCGGCAATTTTAGCCCCGGGGCGGCCGGTGGGACAAAACGATAATTCATCCCGTTTTCTGACGTCCCCTGCGAGCCGCCCGCGAAGCAGTCCACGCGCCCCGAGACGCCGCGGATCAGGCGCTTGGGGACGATCGGCGCGGGCTTGGAAGTCTCCGGGAAGCACACGACATTGCGGATGTCGCGCCCGCGCGATCGACAAGGGCGCAGTCGGTGAAGGTGCCGCCGATGTCGATGCCGACAAGATACGGCATGGGCGCTATATTAGCCGCGGATCGCCATGAGAGACGACGAGTACGCCGAGCCGCGCCAGCTGATGGTGGCCGAGATCGCCGCCGAGACGATTTTCTCGAGCGGCGAGACCGGCAAGGCGGCGCTCGACCCGCGGGTGCTGGACGCCCTGGGCCGCGTGCCGCGGCACGAGTTCGTGCCGGTGGAGCTGCGGCCCTACGCCTACGTCAACAGCCCGCTGCCGATCGGCTGCGACAAGACCATCTCGCAGCCTTTCATCTGCGCGCTGATGACCGACCTCCTCGAGCCGAAAGCCGAGGACCGCGTGCTCGAGATCGGCACCGGCCTCGGCTACCAGGCGGCGGTCCTTTCAGGGCTGGTGCAAACCGTGTACAGCGTGGAATTCGTCGAGGCGCTCGCCGCGCAGGCGAAGCGCCGCCTCGCGGGGTACAAGAACGTGGTCCTGCGCGCCGGCAACGGCTACTACGGCTGGCCCGAGCACGCGCCGTTCGACAAGGTGATCGTCACCGCGGCGCCCGACCTCATCCCGCCGATGCTGATCCAGCAGTTGAAGCCCAGCGGCCGGATGGTGATTCCCGCGGGGCTGCCCGAGACGCAGAAGCTCCTGCTGGTGGAGAAGGCCGCGGACGGGCGGGCGAAGACGAAGGAGATCCTGCGGGTGCGGTTTTCGCTGTTGGAGGGGAGCGACGGCTAAGGTCGGCGACGCGGCTTGAGCACGAAGTCGTAGTGGCACGTCGCCTCGCCCGCGGTGTTCTTCCTGCCGAAGCTCACGATGAGCGATTCCTTCACGCCGAACACGGCGTCGGAATCCAGGTACCTGTCGCCTTTCACGAAGAGATGCGTCACCAGCTTGTCGCAGCCCGGCGCCTCGATGCTGAAGTGCAGGTGCCCGGGGCGCATCGGGTGACGGCCCGTGGCGACCAGCATCCTGCCCACCGGCCCGTCGTGCGGCACCGGGTAGCTCACCGGCGTGATGCACTTGAAGTGAAAGCGCCCCTTCTCGTCCGCGCGAAAGCGCGCGCGCAGGTTGGTGCCGTCGGGCTTCTGCACGTCGTACAGGCCGTCGGCGCCGCTTTCCCAGACGTCGATCAGCGCGCCGGCGACCGGCTTGCCTTTGCGGTCCTTCACTGTCCCGCTCACCGCGCAGGGCTCGCCCGGCGTGCCGGGCCTGGCGATGCTCGCGCCGAGCGGCATCTCCGGCGCACCTTCCACGAAGAACGGGCCGAGCACGGTGGACTCGGTCGATTTCCCCACCTTGCCGTAGTTGATGAAGTCCACCAGCATCGACACGCCGAGCGTGTCCGACATGAGGATGAACTCCTGGCGCTTGTCGTCGCACAGGTGCCCGGTCTTCGTCAGGAACTGGATGCCCCGGAACCACTCCTCCTGCGTCGGGCGCACCTCGCGCACGAACGCGTGCAGGTGCTTCACCAGGCTGTGCATGATCCGGCGCGTCCTCTCGTCGGGCGCGCTGCCGACGCGCTTCAAGACCTCGGCGGTGAGCGT
>JBBDXL010000097.1:0-4102 GCA_040902335.1 Burkholderiales bacterium | reverse complement strand
GCGACGCGCGACAAGCCCTTCCTCGGCATCTGCATCGGCATGCAGATGCTGTTCGAGCGGGGCGAAGAGGGCGATACGCCCGGCCTCGGCCTGCTGGCCGGCGGCGTGCCCCGCTTTCCGGCGGCGCGCATGGCGGGGCTCAAGGTGCCGCACATGGGCTGGAACCAGGTGCGCCAGGCGAAGCCGCATGCGCTGTGGGACGGCATTGCGAGCGGCGAGCGCTTCTATTTCGTGCACAGCTACTATCCGGCGCCCGCGGACGCGGGCCTGGTGACGGGAACCTGCGAGTACGGCGTCAGCTTTACCTGCGCGATTTCGCGGGATAACATCTTCGCCGTGCAGTTCCACCCGGAAAAAAGCCAGGCCGCCGGGCTCCGCTTGCTCTCCAACTTCGTCCAATGGCGGCCCTAGCCCTTTAGGCTTTCCCGTAGCACCGCGTGCTGATCATCCCGGCAATCGATCTGAAGGACGGTCGCTGCGTGCGCCTGCAGCAGGGCGACATGGCGCGCGCCACCGTGTTCGGCGAAGACCCCGTCGCCATGGCGAAGCATTGGGCGGCGCAGGGGGCGCGGCGCCTGCACATCGTCGATCTGAACGGCGCCGTGGCCGGCCGCCCCAAGAACGAGAAGGTGATCCGCGACATGATCAGCGCGGTGGGCGACGCCATGCCGATCCAGCTGGGCGGCGGCATCCGCGATCTCGACACCATCGAGAGCTACATCGACGCGGGCGTGGCTTTCGTGGTCATCGGCACCGCCGCGGTGAAGAACCCGGGCTTCCTCTCGGACGCGAGCTACGCGTTCCCGGGGCGCATCATCGCCGGGCTGGACGCGAAGGACGGCAAGGTCGCGGTCGAGGGCTGGTCGAAGATGACCGGCCACGACGTCGTCGACCTGGCGAAGAAATACCAGGATTACGGCATCGAGGCGCTGGTCTACACGGACATCGGCCGCGACGGCATGATGAGCGGCATCAACGTCGAGGCGACGCTGAAGCTCGCCAAAGCGATCAAGATCCCGCTCATCGCCTCGGGCGGGCTGAACAGCCTGAAGGACGTGCAAGTCGTGTGCGAGAAGCTGGTGCCCGAAGGCGTGATCGGCGCGATCGCCGGGCGCGCGCTGTACGAAGGCAAGATCGATTTCAAGAAGGCGCAGGCCGCCGCCGACAAGGCGGTCGGAAAGCAGCTCGCCCCATGAGCCTCGCCAAGCGAGTGATCCCCTGCCTCGACGTGACCGCCGGGCGGGTCGTGAAGGGCGTCAACTTCGTCGCGCTGCGCGACGCCGGCGACCCGGTGGAAATCGCCGCGCGCTACGACGCGGAAGGCGCGGACGAGCTGTGCTTCCTCGACATCACCGCGAGCTCGGATGAGCGCGACATCCTGCTGCACGTGATCGAGGCGGTGGCGGCGCAGGTGTTCATTCCGCTCACCGTGGGCGGCGGCGTGAGGAGGGTCGAGGACGTGCGCCGGCTGCTCAATGCCGGCGCCGACAAGGTGTCGATCAACACCGCCGCCGTGCAGAACCCGGCGCTGGTCGAGGAAGCCTCCGGCAAGGTCGGCAACCAGTGCATCGTCGTCGCCATCGACGCGAAGCGCAAGGGCGGTGGCGGCTGGGAGGTCTACACCCACGGCGGGCGCAAGCCCACCGGCCTCGATGCGGTGGACTGGGCGCGGCGCATGCAGGCCGCGGGCGCCGGCGAGATCCTGCTCACCAGCATGGACCGCGACGGCACGCGCGACGGCTTCGACCTGGCGCTCACGCGCGCGGTGTCGGAGGCGGTGGGCGTGCCGGTGATCGCCTCGGGCGGCGTCGGCACGCTCGAGCACCTCGCCGAGGGCGTGCTCGAAGGCCGGGCCGACGCGGTGCTCGCGGCGAGCGTGTTCCACTTCGGCGACTTCACCGTGCGGCGGGCAAAAGAGCACATGCGCGCGCGCGGCATCGAGGTGCGGCTGTGAACTGGCTGGACGAGGTGCCCTGGGGGAAGGATGGCATGATCACCGCCGTCGCGCAGGATGCCGCCTCGGGAAGAATTCTCATGGTCGCGTGGATGAATCGCGAGGCGCTGGAGCAGACCGTGGCGCGCAAGCAGGCCGTCTACTGGTCGCGCTCGCGCAACCGGTTGTGGCACAAGGGCGAGGAATCGGGCCACGTGCAGAAGGTGCTGGAAGTGCGCCTGGACTGCGACGCCGACGCGGTGCTGCTGAAGGTGGAGCAGGCGGGCGGCATCGCCTGCCACACCGGGCGCGAGAGCTGCTTTTTCCGCAAACTCGAGGACGGGAGATGGGTGAGCACGGATCCGGTGCTGAAGGATCCGAAGCTCATCTACAAGGACAAATGAAGCAGGGACTGGCCGAGACGCTGGAACGCATCGCCGCCGTGATCGAGGCCCGGCGCGGCGGCGACCCCGAATCCTCGTACGTCGCGCGGCTGCTCGGGCCCGACGAGGACGCGGTGCTGAAGAAGATCGGCGAGGAAGCGACCGAAACCGTGCTCGCGGCGAAGGGCAGCGACCAGCTGCACCTGGTGCGCGAGCTGGCGGATCTGTGGTTCCATTGCCTGATCCTGCTCGCGCGCCGCGGCCTCGGACCCGGCGACGTGCTCGCCGAGCTGCACCGGCGCGAGGGCATCTCCGGCATCGACGAGAAGGCGGCGAGGAAGAAGCGATGAGCGACGCGAACTGCCTGTTCTGCAAGATCGTGCGCGGCGAGATTCCGTCCGACAAGGTATACGAGGACGAGGACGTGTTCGCCTTTCACGACATCCGGCCGGTGGCGCCGGTGCACTTCATGATCGTCCCGAAGACGCACGTCGCCAACCTGTATGAGGCCGACATCACGCACCACAAGGCGCTCGGCAAGATGCTGGCGCTCGCCGGCGAGCTGGCGCGGAAGGCGGGCGCCACGGAGGGCTTCCGCGCCATCATCAACAACGGCCGGGTGGCGCATCAGGAGGTGTATCATGTGCACATGCACGTGATCGGCGGGCCGAACTCGCTCGGCCCCATGATCCTGAGACAGAAATAGGAGGGCTTATGGGCTCGTTCAGCATTTGGCACTGGCTGATCGTCCTCGTCATCGTGATGCTGGTGTTCGGCACGAAGAAGCTGCGCAACATCGGCGCGGATCTCGGCGGCGCGGTGCGCGGCTTCAAGACCGGCATGCGCGAAGGCGGCGAGAAAGCCGAAGACGACGGTGCGACGCAGCAGGTGACGGGCAAGACCATCGAGGGCGAAGTGAAGAGCAAGACCGAATCGAAGGCCTGAGCGCCTTCGCAGCAGATTGACGCGGGCGCCCTAGGGCGCCCTTTGTTTCTCAAGGCCTGCATGTTCGACCTGGGTTTTAGCGAATTGATGCTGATCGCGCTGGTGGCGCTGGTCGTGATCGGCCCCGAGCGCCTGCCGCGCGTGGCGCGCACCATGGGCCATCTCGCCGGGCGGCTGCAGCGCTACGTCGCCGACGTCAAGGCGGACATCAACCGCGAGGTCGAGCTCGACGAGCTGAAGAAGATGCGCGATTCGATGCAGGAGGCGGCGAGCGGGATGGAGTCGTCCTTCAACTCGGAACTGCAGAAAACCGAGTCGGAGCTGAATGCGGCGGCTGAGGCCAGTGCTCAGGTCGAAGTTTCGACCCCGCCAGAAGCGGCGGGGTCGATCGAAGAAAAGCAAGAGCAGAAGCAGGGCGCGTGAGCACGCAGGAAACCTTCGTCTCGCATCTGATCGAGCTGCGCCAGCGCGTGGTGCGCGCGCTGATCGCCTTCGGCGTGGTGTTCGTCGCGATCTTCCTGTGGCCGGGCGCCGCGCCGATCTACGACTTCCTCGCCGCGCCGCTGATGAACGCGCTGCCCGAGGGCGCGAAGATGATCGCCACCGGCGTGGTGACGCCGTTCCTGGTGCCGATGAAGGTGACGGCGCTGGTCGCGTTCATGATCGCGCTGCCCTACGTCCTCTACCAGGCCTGGGCGTTCGTCGCGCCGGGCCTGTACGAGAACGAAAAGCGCCTGGTGCTGCCGGTGGTGGTGGCGAGCACGGTGCTGTTCCTCCTCGGCGTCGCCTTCTGCTACTACTTCGTGTTCGGCAAGGTGTTCGCGTTCATCAACGAGTTCGC
>JBBDXL010000096.1:23972-27989 GCA_040902335.1 Burkholderiales bacterium | reverse complement strand
GCGACAGGCAGGACACGACCTCGTAGAACGAGCGCGATACCAGGAGCTGTCCTGCTTGGGCGAACGTCATCACGCGCTGCGCGACGTTGATGCCGTCGCCGATGATGTTTATCTGACCGTTGATGTCCTTCACCAGGCGCACCGGGCCCAGGTTGATGCCGATGCGCACGGCGATGGCGCCGCTCGATTCCGCGCGCGCCGCGGCGCGCAGCGACATGGCGACGAACAGCGCGTCTTCCGGGTCGCCGAGAAAGGTGATGCCGGCGCCGTCGCCGGTATCCAGCACGACGCGGTCGCGCGGCGCCACGTTCTCCAGCGCCGAGCTGAGCAGCTTGTTGAACGCCTGCTTGAGCAGCAGCTGCTCGGCTACCGGCTTCGCCGAATACTCGACGATGTCCAGGAACACGATGCTGCAAACCAGCGTGCGACTGGGCTGTTCGATCATGCGGTCGTCGGGTATCGGCGCGGCGGCCGAGGCGCGATCATTTTACGCGCATGCCCGGCGCCGCACCGGCATCCGGAGAAATGAGGAATATTCCCGGTCCGTCGCCCGAGGCGGCCAGCACCATGCCTTCGGACACGCCAAATTTCATGGTGCGCGGGGCGAGATTGACGACCACCACGGCCAGTCGGCCCTCGAGCTTGGCCGGATCGTAGGCGGACTTGATGCCGGCGAACACCTGGCGCGTCGTGCCGCCGAGATCGAGCGTCAGCCTGAGCAGCTTGTCGGCGCCGTCGACATGTTCCGCGCTGGCGATTCTCGCCACGCGCAGGTCGAGCTTGTTGAAGTCCTCGATGCTGATGCTGTCGCTCACGGCGTGCTCCTTGGTGTCGTGCTGCTGCTTCTCCGCGTGGCGCTGGGGGGCGCTGGCCTGCGGCACGGAGGCGATGTCGAACAGCGCGTCCAACTGCCTATCATCGACCCGGGTGATGAGGTGCTTGAAGGCACGGATACGCGCCGGCGGCGCATCCAGGTCAGAAAATGTAAATTCTCGATCCAGGCCGAACAGCTCGCGGGCGACACGCGCGGCCGTCGCCGGCAGGAGCGGGGCCAGATAGACCGTCAGCGCGTGGAACGCGCTGATCGCGTCGGAACACACGTGCTGCAGCTGCTCGCGCTGGTCGCCGTGCTGCGCTAGCTCCCAGGGCTTGTGCTGGTCGAACCTCTGGTTCACGAGGTCGGCGATGCGCATCACCTCGCGCACCACCTTGCCGAATTCCCGCGATTCGTAGCCGTCGACGATCAGGTCGCGCGACCCGATGGCCGCGTTCCAGCCGGGCAATGCCTGCGCAACGCCGAGCCTGCCGTCGAAGTGCTTGGCGATGAAGCTCGCGGCGCGCGCCGCGATGTTGACGTACTTGCCGACCAGGTCGCTGTTGATGCGCGCGACGAAGTCCGCGGGGTTGAAGTCGATGTCCTCGACGTTGGCGTTCAGCTTGGCGGCGATGTAGTAGCGCAGCCACTCCGGGTTCATGCCCAGCTCGAGGTAGCGCAGCGGGCTGATGCCGGTGCCGCGCGACTTGGACATCTTGTCGCCCGAGACCGTGATGAAGCCGTGCACGTAGACGTGGTCGGGGACCTTGTAGGGCGGGCCTGCGAACTCCAGCATCGCCGGCCAGAACAGCGTATGAAAATAGATGATGTCCTTGCCGATGAAATGGACCTGCTCGGTGCCCGGGTCTTGCAGGAACTTCTCGAAATCGATGCCGGCCTTGCCGCAGTAGTTCTTGAAGCTCGCGAGGTAGCCGATGGGGGCGTCGAGCCAGACGTACAGGTACTTTTCTTCCGCGATGTCGGGAATGCGGATGCCGAAGTAGGGCGGGTCGCGGGAAATGTCCCAATCGGCGAGCGCGCGCTCGCCCTCGAGCCACTCCTTGGCCTTGTTGACGACCTGCGGCTGCAGCCGCCCGGGGCGTTCCAGCCAGCGCTTCAGGAACGCCCGGCATTTCGGGTCCGACAGGCGGAAGAAATGGTGCTCCGAGGTCTTCAGCACCGGCTTGGCGCCCGAAAGCGTCGAGTAGGGATTCTTCAGGTCGGTCGCGGCGTAGGCCGCGCTGCAGTTCTCGCAGGCATCCCCGTACTGGTCCTTGGCGCCGCAGTTCGGGCACTCCCCCTTGATGTAGCGGTCGGCGAGGAACATGTTCTTCACGGGGTCGTAGAACTGCTCGACGGGCCGGATGTCGATCAGGTTTGCCCGCTTCAACCGCCGGTAGATGTCCTGCGAAAGCGCTGTGTTCTCCGGCGAATGCGTCGAATGCCAGTTGTCGAAGCCGATATGAAAGCCGTCCAGGTACTGCGCGCGGCCGCGCGCGATCTCGGCGACGAAGGCCTCGGGCGACCGGCCGGCCTGCTGCGCGGCGAGCATGATCGGCGCGCCGTGCGCGTCGTCGGCGCCCACGAAATGCACCTCATGGCCGCGCATGCGCTGGAAACGCACCCAGATATCGGCCTGGATGTATTCCATGATGTGCCCGATGTGGAACGCGCCGTTGGCATAGGGCAGCGCGGTGGTCACGAAAAGGCGGCGTCGGGACATCGGCATTCGCGAAAAAACGCAATTTTATCCGTGTTTTAGGTACACTACCGGCGCAACTTCGCCAATTCCAGCCATGGCCATCAACGAAGCAGGCGTGAAAGCGGCGCTCGGCGCGCTCATCGACCCGAACACGGGCAAGGACTTCGTCAGCACGCGCTCGGTGAAGAGCATCCGGGTCGCCGGGGCCGACGTGCAGGTCGACATCGAGCTCGGCTACCCGGGCCGCAGCCAGTTCGAGCCCATCCGCCGCGAGGTGATCGCGGCCCTCAAGAAGTCGGGCGCCGCGAGCGCGAACGTGAACGTCGCGGCGAAAGTCGTTCCGCACTCTGTGCAGCGCGGGGTGAAGCTGGTGCCGGGCATCAAGAACATCATCGCCGTGGCCTCGGGCAAGGGCGGGGTCGGCAAGAGCACTACCGCGGTCAACTTGGCGCTGGCGCTGGCGGCGGAGGGCGCTGCCGTGGGTGTGCTCGACGCCGACATCTACGGGCCGTCGCAGCCGATGATGCTCGGCATCGCGGGCCGGCCGCAATCCACGGATGGGAAATCGCTCGAGCCCATGATGGGGCACGGACTGCAGGCGATCTCGATCGGCTTTCTCATCGACGTGGACACGCCCATGGTGTGGCGCGGCCCGATGGTGACGCAGGCCCTGGAGCAGCTGCTCAAGGACACGCGCTGGCGTGACCTCGACTACCTGGTGGTGGACCTGCCCCCGGGCACCGGCGACATTCAGCTGACGCTGGCGCAGAAGGTGCCGGTCACCGGCGTGGTGATCGTCACCACGCCGCAGGACATCGCGCTCATCGACGCGCGCAAGGGCCTGAAGATGTTCGAGAAGGTCGGCATTCCGATCCTCGGCATCGTCGAGAACATGTCGATCCATGTCTGCCCGAAGTGCGGGCACGAAAGCCACATCTTCGGCAGCGGCGGCGCGCAGCGCATGTGCGCCGAGTACGGCATGGAACTGCTCGGCCAGCTGCCGCTGGACGAGTCGATCCGCGAGCAGGCCGACTCCGGCAAGCCGACCGTGGTCTCGGACCCGGACGGCCGGGCCGCCGAGATCTACCGGCGCATCGCGCGACGTTGCGCGGTGAAGATCGCCGAGTCGCAGAAGGACATGACTTCCAGGTTCCCCAACATCGTGGTGCAGAACACCTGACGATCCGGGCATGAGCGTCAAGTCGGACAAGTGGATCCGCCGCATGGCGGCCCAGGGCATGATCGAGCCCTTCGAGTCGCAGCAGGTGAAGGAGGTGGCGGGCCGGCGCGTCGTCTCCTACGGCACGTCGAGCTACGGCTACGACATCCGCTGCTCCGACGAATTCAAGATCTTCACCAACATCAACTCGACAATCGTCGACCCGAAGGCGTTCGACGCCAAGTCGTTCGTCGACTTCAAGGGCGCGGTGTGCATCATCCCGCCCAATTCCTTCGCCCTGGCGCGCACCGTCGAGTTCTTCCGCATCCCGCGCGACGTGCT
>JBBDXL010000096.1:0-23872 GCA_040902335.1 Burkholderiales bacterium | reverse complement strand
AGGAACTCGTACCCCGTGTACGACGTCGTCGTTCGGGACATTCCTGAGACCTAGATAGCCCCGGGAGAACATTGATGGGCGAACGCCCCGGCAACTTCGCACGCAACCGGCAGCAGACCGCAGACCCGCAACAGCAGCTCTTCGACACGCATCCCGAAGTCAGCCTCGACTTCGAGATCGTGCGCCAGGCCGCGCGCCAGAAGTACACGCGGCCCTTCCTGATCATCGACACCGCCATCGTGCGCGAAAAGCTGCGCCGCTTGCGCGCGGCCATGCCGCGCGTGCGCGCGCACTACGCAGTCAAGGCCAATCCCGACCACCGCGTGCTCAAGGCGCTGGCGCAGGAAGGCGCCGGCTTCGAGATCGCGTCCACCGCCGAGCTCGACCTGCTGCTGGCGCTCGGCGTGCCGGCCGCCGAGGTGTTCTTCTCCAATCCGATGCGCTCGCGCGACGCCGATGCGTACGCCGCCGCGAAAGGCGTGCGCTGGTTCGTGGTGGACAGCGTGGACGAGCTGGGGCGCATGCATGCCGTGGACCCGGCGGCGTGCCTGTACCTGCGCATCGCCACCCCGAACATCGGCAGCGACTGGCCGCTTTCCGGCAAGTTCGGCGCCGGCGCGGCGGAGACGCGCGAGATCATCGCCACCGCCGCCAAGCTGGGCGCCGACCTGGCGGGCGTCACCTTCCATGCCGGATCGCAATGCCGCAACCCGGAGAACTGGCGCGTCGGCATCGAAAGGGCGCGCACGCTGTTCGACGGCATGACGAAGGCCGGCCTCAAGCCGCGCCTGCTGGATATCGGCGGCGGCTTCCCCGTGCGCCACGTGAAGCCGATCCCGTCGATCGAGGTGATCGGGGCGGTGGTCAACGAAGCGCTGCGGGCGTTTCCCGACGACGTGCAGGTGATCGCGGAGCCGGGCCGCTACCTCGTTTCCGACGCCGGCTACTTCGTTTGCCGGGTGCTCGGCACCGCGATGCGCGCCGGCAAGCGCTGGATGCACTGGGACGCGGGCCTGTTCGGCGGCGTGATCGAGACGACGGAGGGCCTGAAGTACAAGATCCGCAGCGACCGCTCGGGCCCGGACATCGCCTGGAACGTGGCCGGCCCGACCTGCGACTCGGTCGACGTCGTCATGCGCGACGAGCCGCTGCCTTCCGACCTGCAGGAGGGCGACTTCATCTATATCCGCAATGCGGGCGCCTACACCACGGCCTACGCGAGCGGCTTCAACGGCTTCCCGCTGCCCGAAGTCAGGGTTTTCGAGTCGCGTTCCCGGTAGACGCGGCGGTTTCGGCGCGCTCGTAGCGCACGAAGTCGAAGCGCGTGCCGTCGGCGGCGGTCTGCGGCTTTCTCTGCGCTTCGCGCCACGCGGAGCGATCGAACTGCGGAAAGCTTGCGTCGCCGGCATAGTCCCGGCCGATCTCCGTGAGCACCATGGCGTCGGCAATCGGCAGCGCGGCCGCGTACAGCTCGCCGCCGCCGATGACGAACGCCACGGGCTCGCCCGCGCACAGGGCGAGCGCGGCGTCGAGCGACGCCGCGACATGCGCGCCCGGGGCGTCGTAGCCGCGCGCGCGCGTGACCACGATGTTCTCGCGTCCCGGCAGCGGCTCGCCGAGGGACTCCCAAGTCTTGCGCCCCATGATGATCGGGTGGCCGAGCGTCAGCTCCTTGAAGTGCCGGAGGTCTTCGGGCAGCCGCCAGGGCAGCCTGCCGCCGGACCCGATGACTCCGTTCTTGGCCACGGCCGCGACCAGGGCCACGCGCGTTCCGCCGGGGTGTGACATAAGGCTCGTCCTGACGATGTTTTACGTGAGATTATAGAGTTATGGCACCTCAGGAGAGCGCTCCGAGGCCGGCCCTGCGCCATCCACGCTCCTTTCTCGGATTGCTCGTTACCGGTTTCCTGCTGGTGGCGCTGCCGCTCGCCGGCGCGCTGCTTTACTCGGCCTGGAGCACCCAGCGCCTCGCCGAGCAGAGCCGGCACGCCGTGTACAACGCGGCGCAGGCCGCGCGCGGCAGCCGCGCACTGGTCAACCGCATCGCGTCGGTCGAACGGCTGGCGCAGCAGGTGGCCGTGCTGCCCGACGCCGGCCTGCTGCAGGATTACGAGCGCCTGCATGAAGGGTTCCAGCAGCTCACGGCCGAGCTCGCGCGCCTGCCGCTCGATGGGCTGCAGCTCGTCGCGCTCGATCGCACGGTGGCGCGCGAGCAGGTGCTCTACGAGCTGCTTGCGGCGGCGCCGCTGGCGCCGCCCGACGTCGCCATCGTGCGCGCGCGCGTAGGCGAGCTTGCCGAGAGCGCGCACGAGGTCCTTGCCATCAGCTCGCGCGTCGCCGACCAGGAGGTGGAGCAGCTGCGCGCGAGTGCCGAGGTCGTGCAGCGCCGGCTGCTGAACCTGGTGCTGATCGCCATCGCCGTGGCGCTGGTCGCGGCGCTGGCGCTGACCCGCGCCATTGCGCGCCCCATCGCCGAGCTCGACGCCGGCATCCGGCAGCTGGGCGGCCCCGATTTCTCGCTGCCGATCCGCGTCAACGGCCCGCAGGACCTGCGCGACCTGGGGGAACGGCTGGACTGGCTGCGCCAGCGGCTCACCGACCTCGAGGCGCAGAAGAACCGGTTCCTGCGCCACCTGTCCCACGAGCTGAAGACGCCCCTCGCGTCGCTGCGCGAGGGCGCGGAGCTGCTCAACGACCAGGTCGCCGGGCCGCTCGCCCCGGCGCAGCGCGCGGTGGTCGGCATCATGCGCGACAACAGCGTGAAGCTGCAGCGGCTGATCGAAGACCTGCTCGATTATCAGCGCGCGGTGCACGCCGCGGCTTCTCTCGAAGTGAGCACGGTGCAGCTCGACGCGCTGGTGCGCGAAGTGGCCGATGCGCACCGGCTGGCGGCGCTGGCGAAGGGACAGAAGGTGGCGCTCGAGTTGACGCCCGCGGTGGTCGAAGCCGACGCCGTGAAGCTGCGCTCCATCGTCGACAACCTGCTCGGCAACGCCGTCAAGTTCACGCCGGGCGGCGGTACCATCACGGTGCGCGCGCATGAAGCCGACGGCAAGGCGATCATCGAGGTGATCGACTCCGGCCCCGGCGTGCCGCCGGTCGAGCGCGAAGCGGTGTTCGAGTCTTTCTTCCGCGGGCGCGCCAAGGCGGGCGGTCGCGTCGCGGGCAGCGGGCTCGGCCTGGCAATCGCGCGCGAGTACGTGGAGGCGCATGGCGGGCGCATCGTGCTCGTGGCGGAAGGCCCGGGCGGGCATTTTCGCGTCACGCTGCCCAAGCGCCCGGCGCTGCTGGCGCTGGCGGCGGCGGCATGAAGGCGGCCGCCGCCCTGTGCGCCGCGCTCCTCGCGGGCTGCGCCCTGCTGCGGCCCGACGCCGGCGAGGCGCTGCAGGTGCGCGAGATCGTGGGCGGCGCGGTGAACGCGGCGCGCGCGACGCCGGCGGAGCAACGCCGGCAGCTCGTGCACGCCCAGCAGATGTATGCGGCGGTGCCCGGCGACGCGAACCGTGTGCGCCTCGCGGCGTTGCTCGCCACGCTGCCGCCGCCCTGGCGCGACGACGCGCGTGCGGCGAGCCTTCTCGAGCCGCTCGCGGCGCGCCGCCTGGAAACTCCGGTCGCGCAGCTTGCCGGCATGCTGGCGGCGAGCGTGGCCGAGCGGCAGCGGCTGGCGCGCGAGCTGCGCGCGGCGGAAGCGCGCGTGGAGCCGGCGGAGTCGCGCGCGGCGGCGGCGGAATTGCGCGCGGCGGCGGCGGAGCGGCGCGAGGAAGCGGCAGCGGAGCGCGCCGGCACGCTGCAACGCCAGGTGGAAGCGCTCAAGGCAATCGAGCGCGGCATCCTCGAGCGCGAGGAGCGGCGCAGAAAACAGCAAAGGTGAATTCATGAACCACGAAGCCCCATCCATCCTGCTCGTCGACGACGATCGCGACCTGCTGCACCTCATTTCCATGCGGCTGACGGCCGCCGGCTATCGCGTCACCGCGGTCGAAGCGGCCGAGGCGGCGCTCGCCAGCCTCGCCGTGCAGCGCCCGCATCTGGTGGTCACGGACCTGCGCATGCAGGGCATGGACGGACTCGGCCTGTTCGATGCCATCCACCGGCAGGCGCCGTCGCTGCCCGTGGTGATCCTCACCGCCCACGGCACCATCCCCGACGCCGTAGCGGCGACGCGCCGCGGCGTGTTCAGCTTCCTCACCAAGCCGTTCGAGCCCAAGGTGCTGCTGGAAACGGTTTCCGATGCGCTGCGCCTGTCGACGGCGCCGAGCGGCGACCGCGCGCACTGGCGCGCGGAGATCATCACCCGGTCGGCGGCGATGGAAGCGCTGCTCGGGCAGGCGCAGCGGGTGGCGGCCTCCGACGCCAGCGTGTGCATATTCGGCGCGAGCGGCACGGGCAAGGAGCTGCTGGCGCGCGCCATCCATCGCGCCAGCCGGCGCGCCGACGCGCCCTTCATCGCCGTGAACTGCGGCGCCATTCCCGAAGGCCTGCTCGAGTCGGAACTGTTCGGCCACAAGAAGGGCGCGTTCACCGGCGCCGTGCAGGATCGCCGCGGCCTGTTCCAGGCCTGCGAGGGCGGCACGCTGTTTCTCGACGAAGTCGGCGACATGCCGCCGGCGCTGCAAGTCAAGCTGCTGCGCACCCTCGAGGACCGCGTGGTGCGCCCGGTGGGCGCGAACGACGCCGTGCCGGTGGACGTGCGCGTCATCTCGGCGACGCACCGCAAGCTCGAGGAGCGCATCGCCACCGGCGAATTCCGCGAGGACCTGTACTACCGGCTCAACGTGGTCAAACTGGAACTGCCGGCGCTCGCGCAGCGGCGGGAGGACATCCCGCTCCTCGCCGGGCATTTCCTCGCGCGCCTGGCAGAGCGCTATGGCCGCCCGCGGCTCGGCATCTCGCCCGAGGCGATGGAGCTGCTGGTGAGCGCCGCCTGGCCCGGCAACGTGCGCCAGCTCCTCAACGTGATCGAGCGCGCCGTGGCGCTCACCACCACCGAGATGATCTCGGCGTCGCTGGTGCGCCAGGCGCTGGACGTCGGCGCGGGCTCGCTCACGCCGCTCGATGAGGCGCGGCGCGCTTTCGAGCGCGAGTACCTGGTGCGCATCCTGAAGATCACCGGCGGCAACGTGACGCAGGCCGCCCGACTTGCGGGCCGCAACCGCACGGAGTTCTACCGGCTCCTCGAGCGCCATGCGCTCGAGCCCGGGATGTTCAAGACCAAGGTCGCCGCCCAATCCTGAGACTGTCGCCGGCCGGCGACAGAGAATCCCGCACGCCGTCAGGCGTTTGCAGCGGCCGTGAACTGGTTCGTCGTGGCGGGCAGACGTTTCCCCCTGTTTTCGGCCTGCGCATTCGGTCACCTGGCGCCTTCAAGCGCCTGAAAACGCTGAGTTTTCTGCCGCAGGCACGGAGCTTGCGAGAAAGTGTCCGAGATCAGAGCCAAGAGCAAGCGCGGTCCATGGACCATGCCAAGGGAAAAATCGAAATTCCGATCGTCGCGCAGGTCGCGGCCGGGTTCGCCATCAGTGCCCTGGTCCTGATCGGCATCAGCGGGTCGATCTACAAGCTCATCGCGCCTCAGGGCTGGGTGGTGCAGGCCTTCGGACACAGTTTCGGCCTGGGCGCGGCGCTGCTCGCCGCGGTCCTCGGCGCCGCCGCGGTGGTGTGGACGCTGCCGGGCTGGATGCCGGTGCAGCGGGCGCGCATCGCCGATGCGGTGGTGTACGGTTTTGCGGCTGCGGGGCTGCTTTACCTGGGCCAGATGCTGGCCGTCGGGAGCTTCTAGAGAACACGTCTTCGCCCCTGCCGCTCCTCCTCCCCCGGGCCCGTCCTTTCCCCCCTACAGGCGGGCCCTTTTTTTCTACACCGCGATCGGCGCCTTGATCGCCGGGTGCGGCTCGTAGCCCTCGAGCGTGAAATCCTCGTAGCGGAACTCGAACAGGTCGCGCACGGCGGGATCGAGGCGCATGCGCGGGAACGGCCGCGGCGCGCGCGCGAGCTGCTCGCGCGCCTGCGCCAGGTGGTTCAGGTACAGATGCGCATCGCCGAGGGTGAGCACGAACTCGCCCGGCCGCAGATCGGTGACCTGCGCCACCATCAGCGTGAGCAGCGCGTAGGACGCGATGTTGAAGGGCACGCCGAGGAACAGGTCCGCGCTGCGCTGGTACATCTGGCACGAAAGGCGCCCCTCGGCCACGTAGAACTGGAACAGCGCGTGGCAGGGCGGCAGCGCCATCCGGTCCACGTCGGCCGGGTTCCACGCGCTCACCAGGTGCCGGCGCGACTCCGGGCGCGCGCGCAGATCGTCGAGCACCTGCCGGATCTGGTCGATGTCGCGCCCGTCGGGCGTGCGCCAGTGGCGCCACTGGTAGCCGTAGACCGGGCCGAGCTCGCCGTCCGCGTCCGCCCATTCGTCCCAGATGGTCACGCCGTGCGCCTGCAGCCAGCGCACGTTGGTGTCGCCTCGCAGGAACCACAGCAGCTCATAGATGATGGATTTCAGGTGCAGCTTCTTAGTGGTGAGCAGTGGGAAGCTGCCCTCGAGCGGAAAGCGCATCTGGCGCCCGAACACCGAGCGCGTGCCGGTGCCGGTGCGGTCCGACTTGGGCGCGCCGCGCTCCAGCACCTCGGCCAGCAGATCCAAATATTGCCGTTCACCGCTTTCTCGGCTCATATGACGATCATCGCAAAAAGCTCGTGTGCGCTCTGGAAGCGTTCCTCCGGCGCCTTGGCGAGCAGCCGGTCGAGTATGCCCTGGTAGCCGGCGAGGCGCACCGGCAGCCGCGGAATCGGGCCGTGCACGTGCTGGTACACGAGGCCCGCGGGGCCCTCGCCCTCGTACAGCCGCCGGCCGCTCAGCATCTCGTAGAAGATGACGCCGAGGCTGTACAGGTCCGAGCGGTGGTCGGCGGCGCGCCCGAGGCACTGCTCCGGGCTCATGTAACGCGGCGTCGCGATCACCATGCCGTGCCGGGTGAGCGTGGTCTTGGCCGACAGGCTCTTCGCCAGCCCGAAATCCACCAGCACCGGGCGTCCATTGTCGCGGAACAGGATGTTGGGCGGCTTGAGATCGCGGTGGATGACACCGCGCTCGTGGATCGCGTCCAGCGCGCGCGCGATCTGCGAGGTGATGCGCAAAGCCGTCAGCGAGGTCATGCCTTCGTGGATGCGCGCCGCGAGCGTGCCGCCGGAGAGGTATTCCATGGCGATGAACGGGTGCTCGCCGGCAAAGCCCTGGTCGTAGATGTGCGCCACATACTCGTTCCGCAGGCCGGCGACGAGCTTGTACTCCTGGACGAAGCGCTTGAAGAACGTGTCGTCGGTGCGCAGCTTTGCGTCGAGCACCTTCAGCACCAACTGCAGCCCGTCCTGCTCGCGCTCGGCCAGGTACACCTGCGCCATGCCGCCCTCGCCGATCTTGCGCAGGCTGCGGTACCCCGGTATGCGCCGCTCGCCGCCTTCCAGGGGCGCGCCGATGCGCTGCGCGTCGAGCTGCGCGGTGCGCTGGAACGACGGCGTGGGATCGGCGATCTCCGCGCGCCGCGCCTCCTGCTCGCGCACCGCGTCCTCGATCGAGCGCGCCAGGCGCTCGCCCGTGAGGTCCGGCTTGCGCAGGAAATCCGCGGCGCCGGCTTTCAGGCCCTGCAGCGCCAAATGCTCGCCGCCGGACTCGGTGAGCAGGATCACCGGCGGCGCCGCCGGATCGCGCAGCATGTCCGCCATCCACGCCAGGGCGTCGCTCGCGGCGGGCTCCACGTACATCAGAACGGCGGCGTAGCTTGCTTGCTTGAGCGCGGCCTCCGGATTGCCGCGTTCGTGCGGATCCCATTCTTCGATGGCGGCGGCCGGCCAGCGCGCGCGCAGCATGCCGGCCACCGCGCCGCGAAGATCGCGGGACTGGTCCACAATAAGGAATCGCATAGGGGCGGCGTGGCCCGGATTCTCGCATGAACCCGTCGCGGCGCTGCCGCCGCCCGCGTGTCGGAATTCACAGAACCGCGCGCAGCCATGCCGCGATGTGCGCGATCTCCTCGCCGCAGACCGCGTGCGGCATCGCGTACTCGTGCCATTCGACCTTGCAGCCGAGGCCCTCGAGCAAAGCGCGCGACTGCCGGGCGCGCTCGAGGGGGATGATGTCGTCGAAGCGGCCATGCGCCATGAACAGCGGCACGCCGGCGTTGGCGGCACTGCGCTCGGCCGCGACGCTCGCGGCGAGCGGCAGGCAGGTCGACAGCGCGAGGATGCCGGCGAGGCGCTCGGCGTGCCGCAATCCGGTATGCAGCGCGATGGCGCCGCCCTGCGAAAAGCCGGCAAGCACGATGCGCTGCGCCGCCACGCCGCGGCGGCGCTCGCGCGCGATCAGCGCTTCGAGCAGCGCCTGCGATTCACGGATGCCCGCCTCGTCCTCGCGGCCGCCGCCCAGCTGCAGGATGTCGTACCAGGCGCGCATGCGCATGCCCATGTTGAGGGTAACTGGGCGCGCCGGCGCGTGCGGAAAAACGAAGCGCACGCGCAGCTGCGGGGGCAGCCGCAGCTGCGGCACGACCGGCTCGAAATCGTGGCCGTCGGCGCCCAGGCCGTGCAGCCACAGGACGGCAGCGTCCGGCGACGGCGCGCTCTCGATCTCGAGCGCTTGCGCCTGCTGCGTCACGCCGGGCGCGGCCGCTGCGCGGACTTCGGCCTGAAGGCCTTCACCACGGCCTCGTCGGTCTCGATGTAGGGGCCGCCGATCAGGTCGATGCAGTACGGCACCGCGGCGAACACGCCGTCGAGCGTTTCCTTGATGGCCTTGGGCTGGCCCGGCAGGTTGATGATCAGCGCCTGGCGCCGCACCACCGCCACCTGCCTGGAGAGAATCGCCGTGGCCACGTACTTCAGGCTCACAGCGCGCATCTGCTCGCCGAAGCCGGGCAGCAGCTTGTCCGCCACGGCGAGCGTCGCCTCCGGCGTCACGTCGCGCGGCGCCGGGCCGGTGCCGCCGGTGGTGAGCACGAGGTGACAGCCTCTCGCGTCGACCAGGTCGACGAGCGCGGCCTCGATCACCGGCTGCTCGTCGGGGACGAGCCTTTCCTCGTAGCGCACGGACGGCGCGACGATCGCTTTGGCGAGCCAGTCCTTGAGCGCCGGGATGCCCTCGTCCCGGTACACGCCGTCCGCGGCACGGTCGCTCGCGGACAGCACGCCGACGATGAGCGCGTTACTCACCGGTGGCCTCGCGCAGGACGCGGAACAGCTCGCGAAAGGCGCGCGGCGCTCGCGCCTCGGCCTGCTCGCGGCGCGCGTTGCGGATCAGCGCGCGCAGCTGCTGCAGGTCGCCCGCCGGATGCGCCTGGGCGAACTCGGTGAGCGCGCCGTCGTCCTCGAGCAGGCGCGCGCGCAAGTGCTCGAGCCGCTGGTGCCGCGCGCGTTCCTGCGCCGAGCCGCCGTGCACCGCGGCGAGCTGGGCGCGGATCGGGTCGGCGTCGATGCCGCGCATCAGCTTGCCGATGTACTGCACCTGGCGCCGCCGCGCTTCGTGGCTGGCGATGCGCCGCGCCGCGAGCACCGCCTGCTCCAGCGCGGCGGGCAGCGCCATGCGCGCCAGATGCGCGGCCGAGAGGCCGACCAGCTCGGCGCCGAGCGCCTGCAGCTCGTGCATTTCCTGCTTGCGCCGCGTCTTGCTTGCGATTTCGTCCTGCATGCCGCTGCTATGATAGCGCGCCATGAAAAACGGCGGCCGCTTCACCTACGCACACGAGCGACTGCAGGATTTCGCCGCGCAGGTGCTGGCGCACGCGCGCCGCCTCGGCGCGAGCGCCTGCGAATGCGACGTCTCCGAGGGCCAGGGGCTGTCGGTCACCGTGCGCAAAGGTGCCGTGGACACCGTCGAGCACAACCGCGACAAGAGCATCGGCGTCACGGTCTACCTCGGCGAGCGCCCGGCGGCGCGCCGCGGCCACGCCAGCACCTCGGATTTCTCGGCGCCGGCGCTGGCGCGGACCGTCGAGGCGGCGCTCGCCATTGCGCGGCACACGGCGGTGGACGAATGCGCCGGGCTGCCGGAGCCCGAGCTGCTCGCGCGCGACACGCCGGACCTCGATCTCTATCACCCGTGGGCGATCGACGCGGAGGAAGCGATTGGCATCGCGCGCCGCTGCGAGGCGGCCGCGTTCGCGCTCTCGCCCAGGATCCGCAATTCGGAGGGCGCCTCGGTGTCCGCGCAGCACGCGCAGTTCGTCTTCGCCAACAGCCTCGGGTTCATGGCGGGCTTCCCGACGTCGCGGCATTCGCTGTACGCCGGGCTGATCGCCGAGGACGCGCGCGGCAAGCAGCGCGACGACTGGTACAGCGCGGCGCGCGTGCCCGCCGAGCTCGCCGATGCCGAGGCGCTCGGCCGCTACGCGGGCGAGCGCGCCCTGGCGCGGCTCGGCGCGCGGCGCATCGGCACGCGCCAGGCGCCGGTGCTGTTCGAGGCGCCGCTCGCGGCGCAGCTGCTGGGCAGCTTCGTCTCCGCGGCGAGCGGCGGCAATCTCTACCGCAAGGCCACGTTCCTCGCCGACAGCCTCGGCAAGGAGGTGTTCGCGCCCGGCGTCACGGTCGAGGAGCGGCCGCTCGAGCCGCGCGCGCTGGCGAGCTCGCCGTTCGACGACGAGGGCGTGGCGACGCGAGCGCGCACGGTGGTGCGCGGCGGCGTGCTCGAAGGCTATTTCCTCGGCTGCTACGCGGCGCGCAAGCTCGGCTTGCGCAGCACGGGCAGCGCGGGCGGCAACCACAACCTTATCCTGGTGCCCGACGGGCCGGACTTCCGCGGCATGCTCGCGCGCATGCATCGCGGATTGCTGGTCACCGAGCTCCTCGGCCACGGCGTCAACCTGGTGACCGGCGACTATTCGCGCGGCGCCGCCGGCTACTGGGTCGAGAACGGCGCGATCGCCTATCCGGTCGAGGAAGTCACCGTGGCCGGCAACCTGCGCGACATGTTCCGCGGCATCGCGGGTGCCGGCAACGACGTCGTGGTGCGCGGCTCGCGCCGCAGCGGCTCGGTGCTGGTGCAGAACATGACCATCGCAGGGGAATAGGGGCGGCGAACCCCGGCCGCTGCCAACGGTCCAATGCCGGCATGGACCTTGCGTCGATCGAGCCATGACCTCAGCCCTCAAACCGCAATCCAACGGCGAGCACCCGGTCGTCGCCTGGGCCGGCATCCTCGCCGTCGTCGTCGCCATCCTGTTGATTTTGTGGGCGCGATTCGAAGTGCACGGCACGCAGGACCTCGAGCAAGCGCTGTCGCAGGACGCCGCTGCGCCCGCCGCGGCGAAGTCCAAGCCGTCGCCTGGAGCCGACAAGTCGTCACACGACGCCAAAGTCGACGAAGCCGTGGCGACGGGGCGCTGGGTGGGGGGCTTCTCGCCCTGAGCGCACACCGCGCTCGTGCATAATGCGCGCCATGCGCGCACCAGTCCTGATCGTTTCGGCGCTGCTCGCCGCTTGCGGCGCGACTGCGGCGGCTGCGCGCGAGCCCGACGTTATGTACGTGCCCACGCCGCAGGAGCTGGTGGAGGACATGCTGCGGCTCGCCGACGTGAAGCGCGGCGACGTGCTCTACGACCTGGGCTCCGGCGACGGCCGCATTCCGGTGACCGCGGCGAAGAAGTACGGCATCCGCGCGGTCGGCATCGACATCGACCCCGAGCGCATCCGCGAGGCGCACGCCAACGCGAGAAGGAAGGGCGTTGCGAAGCTGGTCACGTTCCGCCAGCAAGACCTGTTCACGGCCGATTTCCGCGAAGCCACGGTGGTGACGCTGTACCTGCTGCCCGATCTCAACCTGAAGCTGCGGCCGCAGCTGCTGCAGCAGCTCAGGCTCGGCACGCGCGTGGTGTCGCACCAGTTCGACATGGGCGACTGGAAGCCCGACAAGACGCTCGAGTCCAACGGCAGGACGGTGTATTTCTGGGTGATCCCGGCGCGGCCATGAAGGTCCAAGCCGCTACGACGTAAAGTCGAGCCGGTCGTCCCGCAGCACGCCGTAGATGCGGATCGACGGGCGGTTGTGCAGCTCCAGCGGCGGCAAGGGCTGCGCGTCCAGCTCCAGCTCTGCGACGGAAATCACGCCCATCAGCGCGTCCGAGAACACGAGCTCGCCGGCGCGCGCGCGGTGCACCAGCCTTTCGGTAATGCTCACGCAGTCGCCGAACACCACGGCGTTGCGCTGCCCCGCGGGGCCGGCTTCGCCGAACACCGCCTCGCCGCGGTGCACGCCGAGCGCAATGGCGGTGCGCAGGCCGTATTCGCGCTCCCACGCCTGCACCACGGCGTCGAACTCACCGAAGAGCTGCTGCGCCGCGCGCACCGCCGAGCGCGCCAGCTCGGGGATCGCGGCGCCGCGGAACACCGCCACCAGGGAGTCGTTGTGCACCGCCATGCTCCGGCCGCCGTTCTTGGCCGCCGCCCGCGCGGCGCACTCGAAGAACTGGTCGACGAGGCCGAGCACGCGCTCGGGCTCGAGCATCTCGGACATGCGCGTGAAATTGCGCAGCTCGGCGATCAGGATCACCGATTCCGCGCGCTCCATCTTCTGCGGGCTCTTCGTCGCCATGCGCGCTACGCCAGAAAGGCGACCAGGGCGGCGAGCACCGCCACCAGCGCGCCGGCCGCGAGAACGATGAGTGATGCGTTGGATACTTGCGGCAGGTCCGGATCGCGCGGCACCGGCCCGGGCGCGTGCGCGTCGTGCGCGCCCGCCTCGCCGCCTTCCGCGGCGTGTTGCGCGCCGACCGTCTCGTTGAACGCGGCGAAGAAATCCTGCGCGATCTTTCTCGCCGCCGCATCGACCAGACGCGAGCCGATCTGCGCGAGCTTGCCGCCGACGCTCGCCTTCACCTGGTAGCGCAGAAGGGTGCCCGCGCCCTCGGGCGCGAGCTGCACCTGGGCCGAGCCCTTGCCGAAGCCGGCGGCGCCCCCCTGGCCCTCGAAGGCGATGGCGTAGGAGTTCGGCGGGTTGAGGTCCGAGAGTACGAGCTTGCCCTTGAACTTGGCGCTCACCGGGCCGATGCGCGCCACCATCAGCACCTGGTATTCGTTCTCCGCCACGCTTTCGATGGACTCGCAGCCCGGAACGCAGGCCTTGAGGATCTCCGGGTCGTTGAGCGCCGCCCAGGTTGCGTCCTGGGTTGCCGGGATGCGCTCCTCGCCGCTCATTTCCATGCGCTTGCCTCCATGGGTCGCGCCAGCGGCCGGCTCAGCGTATGCGCCAGCTCGACCAGGCTTTTCAGATTATGCACCGGCAGGAACAGGTCCACGTGCGGCAGCATGGCGCGCACGCCCGCGGGCTTGGCCTCGAAGCGCTCGTAGCGCAGCAGTGGATTGAGCCACACCAGGTAGCGGCTCGACTTGGCGAGGCGCTCCATCTCCTCGGCCAGCCCCTCGCCCGCCTCGCGGTCCAGCCCGTCCGAGACCAGCAGCACGCAGGCGTTCTGGCCCAGGACGCGGCGCGCCCAGCGCCAGTTGAACTCGCGCAGGCACACGCCGATGCGCGTGCCGCCCGACCAGTCCTTGATGGCGTCGGCGACGCGCGCCATGGCGACGTCGACGTCGCGGTGCCGGAGCTGCCGCGTGACGTTGGTGAGGCGCGTGCCGAAGACGAAGGTGTGCACGCGGTCGCGGTCGTTGGTGATGGCGTGCAGGAAATGCAGGAACATGCGCGCGTACGGGTTCATCGAGCCGGAGATGTCGCACAGCACGACCAGCGGCGGGTGCACGTACCGCGCCCGGGCGCGCACCAGCGGGATGATGTCGCCGCCTTCGCGCAGCGACTCGCGCAGCGTGGCGCGCAGGTGCACGTGCGCGCCGCGCCGGTGCGGCGCCTGGCGGCGCGTGCGCACCATGGGCAGAGGCAGGCGCAGCTCGCGCATCATCTTCTTCGCCTCCGCGAGCTCCGCCGCGGACATGGTGTCGAAGTCCATGCGCTGCAGCAGCTCGCGCGAGGAGAAGGTGAGGCGCGCATCGAGCTCCACCTTCTGCTCCTCGCGCTCTTCCTCGGGCTTGTTCTGGCCGAAGAGCGCATCGGTGAGGCGCTGGCTCTGCTGCTCCTCGGGCTTCGGCGTGCGCCCGTAGGTCTGCGGCAGCAGCATCTGCATCATCTTCTCGGTGAGCTTGGGGTCGCGCCAGAAGAGGCGAAACGCCTGGTCGAAGATCGGGCGCTGCTCCTCGCGCGAGAGCAGCACCGACGACATGGTCCAGTACCAGTCCTCGCGCCGCTCGGCCCCGGCGATCTGCAGCGCGCGCACGCAGTCGATGACGCGGTCCGGGCCCACGCGCAGCCCCGCCGCGCGCAGCAGCCGCGCGAAGTGCATCACGTTTTCCGACAGCTTGCCGCGCCCCGCCGCGAGCTCGAGCTGCGGCAGCATCCTAGGCCGTGGCCGCGGCGTTCTTCGCCTCGCCGACCAGGCGCGCGGCCTCGTCGCCGGCAATTCTCTCGATGTCGTCCTGGTACTTGAGGAGCACGCCGAGCGTGTTGTTCACGGTCTCGGGGTCGAGCGCGATGCGATCGAGCGCCGCCAGGCAGTTGGCCCAGTCGATGGTTTCGGCGACCCCGGGCAGCTTGAACAGGTCGATGCCGCGCAGGCGCTGCACGAACGCCACCACTTCGCGCGACAGCGCCGCCGCGGCCCTGGGCGCCTTCTTCTTCAGGATCTCGAGCTCGCGCCGCGCATCCGGGTAATCCACCCAGTGGTAGAAGCAGCGGCGCTTCACCGCGTCGTGGATCTCGCGCGTGCGGTTGGAGGTGATGACCACGATCGGCGCCTCCTCGGCGCGCAGCGTGCCGATCTCGGGCACCGTGATCTGCCAGTCGGAAAGCACTTCCAGCAGGTAGGCCTCGAACGGCTCGTCGGTGCGGTCCAGCTCGTCGATGAGCAGCACCGGCGCCGCGCCCTGCTTGCCTTCCAGCGCCAGCGCCAGCGGCCGCTTGATGAGAAAGCGCGCATCGAAGATGTCGTGCGCCATCTTGTCCTTCGATTTCTCACCCGCGGCTTCGGCGAGCCGGATCTCGATCATCTGCCGCGGGTAGTTCCATTCGTAGGCCGCCTGCGCGATGTCCAGGCCCTCGTAGCACTGCAGGCGGATCAGCTCGCGGCCGAGCGAGCGCGCGACCACCTTGGCGATCTCGGTCTTGCCGGTGCCGGCCTCGCCCTCGAGGAACAGCGGCCGTTGCATGGCGAGCGAGAGGTACAGCGCCGTGGCGAGGCTGCGGTCGGCGACATAGTCGGCGGCGGCGAGGAGCGTCTGCGTCTGGTCGATCGAAGCGGGGAGCGGTTGCGGCATGCGGCATTCTAGCCCGGCGGGGCACGCGGGCGCAGGCGCGCTGCGAGCAGCCACAGCAGATTCACCAGCACCCAGGTGACGATGCCGCCGGCCACCGCGAACACGGCGAGGCCGAGCACGAGCGGCTTGCCGATGGCGGCGAAGCGCTCCGCCCAGGTCTGCGGATCAGCGAGCGGCGCTTCTGCTTCCTTCTCCACGGCCATCTCCTGCGCGGCGTCGGGCGCTTCGCCCAGCAGCATCGAGCCGGTGCGGTAGGCCAGCACGAAGATCGGGCCGTAGGTAAGCGGATTGGACACCAGCGTGGCGACGGCAGCCACCGGCAGGTTGGCGCGCAGCAGTAGCGCGAACAGCGCCGAGAACAGGATCTGCGCCACCGGGATCATGAAGCCGAAGAACACGCCGAGCGCGGCGCCGAGCGCGACGCCGCGGCGATCCAAGTGCCACAGCCACGGCCGGTCGAGCAGCGGCCCGAGCCAGCGCAGCGAACGGTGGGTCCGCAGCCTCTCGCGGGAAGGCAGCCAGCGCCGCAGTTCGGGCTACTTCAGCGCGGCCGCGACCGCGCGCTTGGCCATCACGGTAATCAGATGGGCGCGGTACTCGGCGGAGGCGTGCAGGTCGCTGTTCAGGCCGTCGGCCTTCACCTTGAGGTTCGCCACCGACTCGGGGGCGAACTTCGCCGTCAGCGCCTTCTCCATTTCCGCCAGACGCAGCGCGCAGGGGCCGGCTCCCGTCACCGCGACGCGCACCCCATTGCCCGTGTCGGCGACGAACACGCCGACGATGGCGAAGCGCGAGGCCGGGTTCTTGAACTTCATGTAGGCGGCGCGCTTGGGGATCGGAAACGACACCGAGGTGATGATCTCGCCGGGCTTCAATGCGGTCTCGTACAGGCCCTTGAAGAACTTGTCGGCCGGGTGCGTGCCCTTGGTGGTGGTGATGGTGGCGGCGAGGCCGAGCACCGCGGCCGGGTAATCGGCCGCCGGATCGCTGTTGGCGAGCGCCCCGCCGAGCGTGCCCATGTTGCGCACCTGGCGGTCGCCGATCATGCCGGCGAGCGCCGCGAGCGCGGGAATCGCCTTCTTCACCTCGGCGGAATCCGCCACCTCGGCATGGCGCGTCATGGCGCCGATGGTGACGCCCTTCGCGTCGAGCTTGATGCCGGCGAGCTCCTTGAGCATGCCGAGGTCGATGATGTCCGTGGGCGCCGCGAGCCGCAGCTTCATCGCCTGCACCAGCGACTGGCCGCCGGCGAGCACCCTGGCGTCCGCGCTCTTCGCGGCCTGCGCCGCGGCGTCGTTCACGTTGGAGGGACGGTGATAGTTGAATGCGTGCATCTTCGTTCTCCTCAGGCCGCTTTCTTCTGCTGCAGGGCGCGCCATACGGTCTGCGGCGTCGCCGGCATCGGGATGTCCTTCACGCCGAGCGCGTCGGTGATGGCGTTGATGAGCGCGGCGGGCGCGCCGATGGCGCCCGCTTCGCCGCAGCCCTTCACGCCGAGCGGGTTGTGCGTGCAGGGCGTCTCGCGCGTGTCCACCTGGAACGAGGGCAGGTCGTCGGCGCGCGGGATGCAGTAGTCCATGAACGAGCCGGTGACCAGCTGCCCGGTCGAATCGTATTTCGCGCCCTCGGTGAGCGCCTGGCCGATGCCCTGCGCGAGGCCGCCGTGCACCTGCCCCTCGACGATCATCGGGTTGATGATCTTGCCGAAGTCGTCCACGGCGGTCCAGCGATCGACCTTGGTGACGCCGGTCTCCGGATCGATCTCCACCTCGCACACGTAGGTGCCCGCGGGGAAAGTGAAGTTGGACGGATCGTAGAAGGCATTCTCGTTCAGTCCCGGCTCGAGCTTGTCGTGCGGATAGTTGTGCGGCACGTAGGCCGCGAAGGCCACCTCGCCGAACAGCTTCTGCTTGTCGGTGCCCGAGACCTTGAACACGCCGTTGGCGTACTCGATGTCGCCCTCGGCGGCCTCCAGCAGGTGCGCGGCGATCTTCTTGCCCTTGGCGATGATCTTGTCGAGCGCCTTGACGATCGCCGTGCCGCCCACGGCGATCGAGCGCGAGCCGTAGGTGCCCATGCCGAAGAGGATCTTGGAGGTGTCGCCGTGCACGATGTCCACGTTCTCGATCGGCATTCCGAGCCGGTCGGCGACCACCTGCGCGAAGGTCGTCTCGTGGCCCTGGCCGTGCGAATGCGAGCCGGTGAACACCGTCACCGAGCCGGTCGGGTGGACGCGGACCTCGCCCGCTTCGAACAGGCCGGCGCGCGCTCCGAGCGAGCCGGCGACCGCGGAAGGCGCGATGCCGCAGGCCTCTATGTAGGCCGCGTAGCCCATGCCGCGCAGCTTGCCCTTTGCCGCGGAGGCTTGCTTGCGCGCCGCGTAGCCCGCCACGTCGGCGAGCTTCTGCGCCGCATCCATGGTTGCGTCGTAGTTGCCGATGTCGTAGAGCAGGGCGACCGGCGTCTGGTAGGGAAAGCTGCGGATGAAGTTCTTGCGCCGGATCTCCGCCGGGCCCATCTTCATCTCGCGCGCCGCGGTCTCCACGAGGCGCTCGACCACGTAGGTGGCCTCGGGGCGCCCCGCGCCGCGATACGCATCCACCGGGGCGGTGTTGGTGAATACTGCCGTGACCTCGCAGTGGATCGCCGGCGTCGTGTACTGCCCGGCAAGCAGCGTCGCATACAGGATCGTCGGGATGCACGAGGCGAAGGTCGAGAGGTAGGCGCCGACGTTCGCCGTGGTCTTCACGCGCAGGGCGAGGAACTTGCCGTCCTTGTCGAGCGCGAGCTCGGCCACCGTGTGGTGGTCGCGCCCGTGCGCGTCGGACACGTAGGACTCGGAGCGCTCGGCGGTCCACTTCACCGGCCGGCCGAGCTGCTTCGACGCCCAGGTGACGACCACGTCTTCGCCGTAGAGGTAGATCTTGGAGCCGAAGCCGCCGCCGACGTCGCCCGCCACCACGCGCACCTTGTGCTCGGGCAGGCCCATGACGAAAGCGGTCATCAGCAGCCGCTCGACGTGCGGGTTCTGGCTCGCCACGTACAGGGTGTAGCTGTCGTCGGCGCGGCTGTAGGAGCCGTTCGCGGCGCGCGGCTCGATCGCATTGGGGATGAGGCGGTTGTTGACGAAGTCGAGCTTGGTGACGTGCGCCGCCTTGGCGAAGGCCGCGTCCACCGCGGTCTTGTCGCCCAGCGCCCACACGTAGCACGTGTTGTCCGGGGCGATCTCGTGCAGCTGGGGCGCGCCCTTGGCGCGGGCGAGGCGGCCGTCGGCCACCGCCGGCAGCACTTCGTAGTCCACCTGCACCAGCTCGGCGGCGTCCTGCGCCTGGTCCTGGGTTTCGGCGATCACCACGGCGACCTGGTCGCCGACGTAGCGCACCTTGCCCTGCGCGAGCACCGGGTGCGGCGGCTCCTTCATCGGCTGGCCGTTGACGTCGGTGATCAGCCAGCCGCAGGGCAGGCCCCCGAGCTTGGCCGCGGCGATGTCCTCGCCCGTGTACACGGCGAGCACGCCCGGGGCGGCTTTCGCCTTGGCCGCGTTCACCGACTTGATCTTCGCGTGCCCGTGCGGCGAGCGCACGAACGCGGCGTGGGTCTGGCGCGGCAGAGTGACGTCGTCCGTGTACTGGCCCGCGCCGGTGAGAAAGCGGTAGTCCTCTTTGCGCTCGACGCGAGCGCCGATCAGCGGTGCACCCATAGGGCGCCTCCTTTTTACTTGCCTGCGGCCATGGCCTTCGAGCCGGCCAGGATGGATTTCACGATGTTGTGGTAGCCGGTGCAGCGGCAGAGGTTTCCCTCCAGCGCCTCGCGCACTTCCTGCTCGCCCGCGTTCGGATGGCGCCTGGCGAAGTCCACCGCGTTCATCACCACGCCCGGCGTGCAGAAGCCGCACTGCAGTCCGTGATGCTCCTTGAACGCCGCCTGCATCGGATGGAGCGTCCCGTCGGCCTTGGCCAGGCCCTCGATGGTGAGCACGTCGGCGCCTTCGGCCTGCATGGCGAGCATCGAGCAGGACTTCACCGCCTTGCCGTTCATGTGCACGGTGCACGCGCCGCACTGCGCCGTGTCGCAGCCGACGTGCGTGCCCGTGAGGCGCAGCAGCTCGCGGATGAAGGTGACGAGGAGCGTGCGCGCCTCGACCTCGGCGGAGACGGCACTGCCGTTGACCTTCATGGAAACCCTGACTGCCATTCGGCCTCCTTGGATTGCGCTTATTCGCTGCGGGCGGGAGGCCATCCTAGCCAAGCGCGCCGCGCGGATCAATGTTGCGATGCAATAGTTTCACCGGAGTAAACTCGCGCTCATGGACTCCGTGGACATCGAAGTGCTGCGCAGCGCCGAGGCCTGGCGCAAATCCGGGCACCGCGTCACGCTCGGCACCATCGTCAGGACCTGGGGCTCGGCGCCGCGGCCGGTCGGCGCGCTGGTGGTGATCCGCGACGACGGCCAGGTGGTGGGCTCCGTGTCGGGCGGCTGCGTCGAGGACGACCTGATCGAGAAGGTGCGCGCTCAGGCGGTGGCGCAGGACGCGCCCCAGCTCGTCACCTACGGCGTCACCAACGAGGAAGCGACGCGCTGGGGCCTGCCGTGCGGCGGCACGCTGGAGGTGGTGCTCGAGCCGGTGACCGGGAAGACCGGGCTCGCCGGCCTGCTGGAGGTCATCTCGCAGCAGCAGTTGGTCAAGCGCCGCCTGGAGATGGATTCCGGCCGCGTCACGGTCGAGCCGGGGCGCTGGAGCGATGCGCTCGAATTCGACGGCAAGGTACTCACCACCGTGCACGGGCCGCGCTGGCGGCTGGTGCTGATCGGGGCGGGCCAGCTCACGCACTACCTCACCGAGATGGCGAAGATGCTCGATTACCACGTGACGGTGGTCGAGCCGCGCGAGGAGTACGCGGCCGGCTGGAACGTGGCAGGCGTCAAGCTCGACCGGCGCATGCCCGACGACGTCATCGCCGAGCTGAACCTCGACGGCCACAGCGCGGTGGTGGCGCTCACGCACGATCCCAAGATCGACGACCTGGCGCTGATGGAGGCGCTGAAGTCGGCGGCGTTCTACGTCGGCGCCATCGGCTCGAAGAAGAACAACGACGCGCGCCGCACGCGCCTGCTGGAATTCGACCTTTCCGAGAGCGAGATCGCGCGCCTGCGCGGGCCGGTGGGCCTTTACATCGGCTCGAAGACGCCGCCCGAGATCGCGGTGGCGATCCTCGCCGAGATGACCGCCGTGCGCCACGGCGTCGCCGAGCCGAGTTGGGCGGCGAAGAAGGAAGCGCGCTTCGATCCCTCCGCCTGCGAGGTCAAGACTTGAAGTTCGTCGGCCTGCTCCTCGCGGCAGGCTCCGCAACGCGCTTCGGTTCCGACAAGCTGCAGCACCCGCTGCCGCACGGCGTGTCGATCGCCGTGCAGGCGGCGCGCCACCTGAAGGCGGAGCTGCCCCGCGTGGTCGCGGCAGTGCGGCCGGAAGCCGCGGCAACGGCGCGCGCCCTCGAGGCCGAGGGCTGCGAGGTCGTGATCTGCGAGCGCGCCGCGCAAGGCATGGGCGCGAGCCTCGCCTGCGCGGCGCGCGCCGCGGGCGAGGCGGACGGCTATCTGGTCGCGCTCGCCGACATGCCGTTCGTGCGCCGCTCGACCATCGCCGCCGTGCGCGAGGCGCTGGAACGCGGGGCGACGCTCGCCGCGCCGTACTGGCGCGCGCGGCGCGGCCACCCGGTCGGATTTGCCGGGCGCTTGCGCGCCGAGCTCGAAGCCTCGAGCGGCGACGAAGGCGCGCGGCGCCTGCTCGAAGCGCACGCGGCCGAGCTGGTGAAGGTTCCGGTGGGAGATCCAGGCGCGATCCGCGACATCGACCAGCCGTCCGACCTCTCGCCGCCGCTCGCGGTGTAGCGCCGCCGCTTTCCGAGTAGACTCCCCTCACGCATCCAGGGAGCGCAGCGCAGCGTGGAAACCGCCCAGCGCGCGGTATTGTTCGCGGACGTCACCGACAGCACGCGTATCTACGAGTCGCTCGGCGACGCGCAGGCGCACACGCTGATCGAGTCGCTGCTGGACCTGCTGAGCAGGACGGCCGCCGGCCATCGCGGATCGGTCATGAAGAAGCTCGGCGACGGCATCGTGTGCGCCTTTCCCGACTCCGACACGGCGTGCAAGGCGGCCTGCGACATGCAGCTCGCCGCGCTCAACACGCCGGCGGCGCGCCCGGCCGACCGGCTGGCGGTGCGCGTCGGCTTCACGTACGGCCCGGTCGTGCTTTCGGGCGGCGACGTGTTCGGCGACACGGTCAACGTGTGCTCGCGGCTGGTGGCGCTCGCCAACCCCGAGCAGGTGCTCACCACGCACCAGACGATGGCGGCGATGGCGCCGGAGCTGCGCGCGCGCTGCCGCGAGCTGTTTCCGATCCGCGTGCGCGGCCGCCACGAGGAGATCATCGCCTGCAACGTGCAGTACCGCGAGGACCCCGACGCCACCGAGACCAACCTGACGCGGGCGGAGCTCACGCGCGAGCGCGAGCTGGTGCTGAAGCTCACCTACGGCGGCGAGCTGCGCGTGGTGCGTTCCTCCGGCGCCGGCATCCGCATCGGGCGCGACAAGGAGAACGACCTCGTGGTGGAAAGCCACTTCGCCTCGCGCTCGCACGCGCGCATCTACCCGCGCGAAGGGCATTTCGTGCTGCAGGACCTCTCTTCCAACGGCACCTACCTGCTCGCCGACGGCAGCACCAGCGAGATCCTGCTGCGCCGCGAGGAGGCGGTGCTCGCCGAGCGCGGCTGGATCGGCCTCGGCAACAGCGCCGCGCGCCACGGCGACCATGCCCTGCGCTTTCGCGTCGAGCCGGAGAGCGAGTAGCCTGTAGAATCGGGCGCTTTGCCGCTCCCGCCATGTCCGCCGCCGACCTCCTCGCCCGCACCGATCCCGAGCTCTGGGACGCGATCAGCCTCGAGAACCGCCGCCAGGAGGACCACGTCGAGCTGATCGCCTCCGAGAACTACGTCAGCCCGGCGGTGCTCGCCGCGCAGGGCTCCGCGCTCACCAACAAGTACGCGGAAGGCTATCCGGGGAAGCGCTACTACGGCGGCTGCGAGTACGTCGACATCGCCGAGACCCTCGCCATCGCGCGCGCCAAGCAGCTCTTCGGCGCCGACTGGGCCAACGTGCAGCCGCATTCGGGCTCGCAGGCCAACCAGGCGGTGTACTTCGCGGTGTTAAAGCCGGGCGACACGGTGCTCGGCATGTCGCTCGCGCACGGCGGGCATCTGACGCACGGCTCGCCCGTCAACCTGTCGGGCAAGCTCTATCACTTCGTCTCCTACGGGCTGGACGCTGAGGAGGTGATCGACTACGACCAGGCCGAGAAGCTCGCGCTCGAGCACCGGCCGAAGCTGATCGTCACCGGTGCCTCTGCGTATTCGCTGAAGATCGACTGGCGGCGCTTTCGCCACATCGCCGACCAGTGCGGGGCGCTCCTCATGGCCGACATGGCGCATTACGCCGGCCTGGTGGCGGTGGGGCTGTACCCCTCGCCCGTGGGCGTCGCCGACCACGTGACGAGCACCACGCACAAGACATTGAGGGGGCCTCGCGGCGGCTTCGTCATCGGCAACGGCGATCTCGGCAAGGCGGTGAACAGCATCGTCTTCCCGGGGCTGCAGGGCGGGCCGCTGATGCACGTCATCGCCGCCAAGGCGGCGGCCTTCGGCGAGGCGCTCAGGCCCGAGTTCAAGGTCTACCAGCAGCAGGTGCTCGATAACGCCATGGCCATGGCGCGGGTGCTCATTGCGCGCGGCGTGCGCATCGTCTCGGGGCGCACCGAGTCGCACATGATGCTCCTGGACCTGCGCTCGAAGAAAATCACCGGCAAAACCGCGGAAGACGCGCTCGAGCGCGCGCACATCACGGTGAACAAGAACGCGGTACCGAACGACCCCGAGAAGCCGATGGTCACCTCGGGCGTACGGATCGGCACGCCGGCGATGACCACGCGCGGCTTTCGCGTGCGGGAGGCGGAGATCCTCGCCGGGCTGATCGCCGACGTGCTCGACAAGCCCGGCGACGAGTCGCGCTTGACGCACGTCGCGGGCGACGTGAAGGCGCTGTGCGCCGCGCACCCGGTGTACGCCTGAGATAGCGCCATGCGCTGCCCGTTCTGCGGCCACGAGGACACCCAGGTGGTCGATTCGCGCTCGAGCACCGAGGCGAGCTCGATCCGGCGGCGGCGCAAGTGCCCTTCCTGCGACAAGCGCTTCACCACCTACGAGCGCGTGGACCTCAAGATGCCGCGACTCGTGAAGAAGGACGGCAGCCGCGTAGAGTTCGACCGCGAGAAGCTCCTCGGCAGCATGAAGATCGCTTTGCGCAAGCGCCCTGTAGAGACCGAGGCGCTGGACGCCGCCATCGTGAAGATCGAGGACCGGCTGCGCGCCCTGGGCGAGCGCGAAGTGCCCACTTCGCGCGTCGGCGACATGGTGATGCGCGAGCTCGCCAGGCTCGACAAGATCGCCTACATCCGCTTCGCCTCGGTGTACCGCAGGTTCGAGACGCCGGAGGATTTCCGCGAGGCGCTGCAGGAAGTGAA
>JBBDXL010000095.1:0-4258 GCA_040902335.1 Burkholderiales bacterium | reverse complement strand
CAGCGCTTCATACAGGGCGATGGCATCCTCCATGGCGAGCTTGGTGCCCGAGCCGATGGAAAAATGAGCGGTGGCCTTGGCATCGCCCACCAGCACCGCGTTGCCCTTCACCCAGGTCTGGTTGACGATGGTGGGGAAGTTGCGCCAGATCGAGCGGTTGGCGATGAGCGGGTGCCCGTCCAGTTCATCGGCGAACACGCGCTCCAGCACCGGCAGCATCTGCGCCTCGCCCATCTTGTCGAAGCCGAAGTTCCGCCAGGTGGCTTCGTCCGTCTCGATCACCCAGGTCGAGCGTCCCTCCTCGTACTGGTAGCAGTGCGCGAGGATGATGCCCTCGGGCGTCTCGCGGAAGAAGTACTTGAACGCGTCCAGCGGCCTGGTCGAGCCGAGCCAGGTGAACTTGTTGGGGCGCAGGTCGACGCTCGGCTTGAAGTGGTCCTTGTGCTGCTCGCGAATCCTGGAATTGATGCCGTCGGCGACGACGATCAGGTCGGAATCGGCGAACGCCTCGAGCCCTTCGACCTCGGTCTGGAAGCGGATCTGCACCCCAAGCTCGCGGCAGCGGTCCTGCAGGATGGCGAGCAGCGCGTTTCTCGAGCAGCCGCAGAAGCCGTTGCCGCCCGAGCGCAGCGTCCTGCCCTTGTACACCACGTCGACGTCGCCCCAGTAGGCGAAGCGCCGGCGGATGCGCTCGTAGGTGACGGCGTCGTAGGCCTTGAAGGTGTCGAGCGTCTGGTCGGAGAACACCACGCCGAAGCCGAAGGTGTCGTCCGGGCGGTTGCGCTCGTAAGCCGTGATGTCCCAGCGCGGCCAGGCCTTCTTCGCCAGCAGCGCGAAGTACAGGCCGCCGGGGCCGCCGCCGATGACGGTCACCTTCATGTCAGTCTCCCGGGATCACGGCGGTGGCCTCGATCTCGAGCCGCGCCGCGTCCTGCACCAGGCCGCTCACCTGCACCACCGCCATCACCGGATAGTGCCGGCCCATCAGCTCGCGATAGCCGGCGCCGACTTCCTTGAGCGACGCCAGGTACTCGGCCTTGTCCAGCACGTACCAGGTCAGGCGCACGATGTGCTCGGGCCGGCCGCCCGCCTGCGCCAGCACCTCGAGGATGTTCGCGAGCGCCTGGCGGAACTGGCCGGCGAAGCCCGTTTCCTGCCATTCGCCCTGGCCGGTGAAGCCCACCTGCCCTGCGATGTAGACGGTGGTGCCGCCCTTGAGCGCGATGCCGTTGGCGAAGCCCTTGGGTTTTGCCCAGCCGGGCGGTTGCAGGATCTGCATCATGGAGAGGTCCTCAATTTGAAGCGCTGCAGCTTGCCGGTTTCGGTGCGCGGCAGCGCGTCCACGAACTCGATCGCCCGCGGGTATTTATAGGGTGCGATGGCGGTCTTCACGTGCTCCTGCAGCTGCTTCAGCATGGCCTCGCTTGCGTCGCTACCGGGTTTCAGCACCACGTAAGCCTTGACGATGGTGCCGCGCTCCGCATCGGGCGCGCCCACCACGCCGCACTCGGCGACCGCCGGATGCGCGAGCAGCGCCCCTTCCACCTCGGGGCCGGCGATGTTGTAGCCGGCTGAAATGATCATGTCGTCGGTGCGCGCCTGGTAGAAGAAGTAGCCGTCCTCGTCCATCGAATAGGCGTCGCCCGTCACGTTCCAACCGTTGTGCACGTAGTTCTTCTGCCGCTCGTCCGCGAGGTAGCGGCAGCCCGTGGGCCCCTTCACCGCGAGGCGCCCCACCACGCCCGGCTTGCAGGTGTTGCCCTCCTCGTCGAGCACGGTGGCGCGATAGCCCGGGATGGCATAGCCGGTGGCGCCGCGGCGCACGCGCCCGGGCGTGTGCGAGATGAAGATGTGGATCATCTCGGTGGAGCCGATGCCGTCGATGATTTCGATCCCGGTCGACTCCCTGAACAGCTGCCGCGTGGCATCGGGCAGCGCCTCGCCCGCCGAGACGCACTTCTTCAGCGATCGCAGTTCGTAGCCCTTCGCCAGGCCCGCCATCGCGCGGTACATGGTGGGCGCGGTGAAGCACACCGTGGCCTTGTACTTCTGTATGGTCTCGAGCAGCGTCTCGGGCGAGAGCTTCTCCACCAGCACCGTCGAGGCCCCGACGCGCATCGGGAAGGCGAGCATGCCCCCGAGGCCGAAGGTGAAGGCGAGCGGCGGCGTGCCGCAGAACACATCGTCCTTGGTCGCGCCGAGGCAGGAGCGCGGAAACGCGTCGCACATGGCGAGCACGTCGCGATGGAAGTGCATCGTGCCCTTGGGCTTGCCGGTGGTGCCCGAGGTGAAGGCGATGAGCGCTACGTCTTCGACCGAGGTGTCGACGTTGGCGAATACCTGGGGCGAACGCACGCACAGCGCATCCAGCGACCCGGGCGAATCGTCGTACCAGTACTTGGCGCCTTTCAGCGTCGGGCAGGCGGGCCGAGCGGCCTCGAGTTCCGCGGCGAGCCGCTTGTCGCAGAGCGCGTGCGTGACTTCGGCCTTGTTGACGATCTCGGTGAGCTCTTTCGCGCGCAGGAGCGGCATCGTCGCCACGCAAATGCCGCCCGCCTTCATCACCGCGAACCAGCAGGCCGCCATCATCGGGTTGTTGGGACCGCGCAGCAGCACGCGGTTGCCGGGCTTGAGGTCCATGTCGCGCACCAGCACGTTGGCGATGCGGTTCGCCTGCGCATAGAGCTCGGTGTAGGTGCAGCCGCCCTCGGGCGCGCGGACCACGGGCCGGTGGCCGAAGCCGCGGCTCACCATCTTGTCGAGGAGCTCGGTGGCGCAGTTCATGCGCGCCGGATAGCGGAATTCGGGACGCTCGAAGAGGAACTCCGGCCACTGGCTCCTCGGCGGCAGGTTGTCCAGGGCGAAAGTGTCCAGGTGCGCCGTCTTCGCCTTCATTTCAGCAGCTCCCGCGCGATGATCACTTTTTGCACCTCGGTGGCGCCTTCGTAGATGCGCAGCGCGCGCACCTCGCGGTACAGGCGCTCCACGGGGTGGCCGCGCATCACGCCCAAGCCGCCGAGGATCTGCACCGCGTCGTCGATCACGCCCTGCGCGGCTTCGGTGGCCTGCATCTTCGCCATCGCCGCCTCGCGCGTGACGCGCACTTTCTTCACGTCCCTCAGCCAGGCCGCGCGGTAGGTGAGGAGCGCCGCAGCATCGATCGCGGTTGCCATGTCCGCCAGCTTCGCCTGCGTCATCTGCAGGTCGCCGAGGCGCTGGCCGAACATCTTCCGGTCCTTCGCGCGCGCGAGCGCCTCGTCGAGCGCGCGGCGCGCGAAGCCGAGCGCAGCGGCCGCCACCGTCGTGCGGAAGATGTCGAGGTTCCGCATCGCCAGCTTGAAGCCCTGCCCCGCAGCGCCCAGCAGCGCGCCCTTCGCGCCCTTGAATTTCACCGTCGCCATGGGGTGCGGCGCGATGATGTCGATGCGCTCCGAGGCATCCACTTCCTTCGCGTCCACCACGAAGGCGCTGATGCCTTCGTCGGCTTTCGCGAAGGTCACGTAGAAGTCGGCAATGCCGCCGTTCGAGATCCAGGTCTTGGTTCCATCGAGGATCCAGTCGACGCCTTTCCTGTTCGCCGTCGTCGTCATCGCCTGGACGTCGGAGCCGGCGTCGGGTTCGGACAGCGCGAAAGCGGCTATCGCGTCGCCTGCGGCAGTTCTGGGCAAGTAGTTCTTCTTCTGTTCGTCGCTGCCCGCGAGAACAATCGGGCCGCTGCCCAGGCCCTGCATGACGAAGGAGAAGTCGGCGAGGCCGGCGTGGTAGGCGAGGACCTCTCGGATCAATGCAATCGACCTTACGTCCGGCGCTTCGTTGACGCAGTATTTCAGGTAACCCGCCTGCCCCAGTTCCTTCACCAGCCTGCGGCAGACGGCGTCCGCGTCGTCGCCATGGGCGTAGTCGAGCTTCTCGACCGCCCAAGTGTCCACCCCCCGCGATAAGGCCGCGTGGGGTGGATCGAAGAAAGGCCATTGCAGGTGGGCGAAACGGTCCATCAGTCGCCTTGAAACTCAGGCTTTTTTTTCGCAGCGAATGCCTCGTAGGCTCTTTGGAAGTCTTTCGTCTGCATGCAGATCGCCTGCGCCTGCGCTTCCATTTCGATCGCCTCGTCCAGGCCGACGTTCCATTCCTGGTGCAGCATCTTTTTCGTGGTCCCATGGGCGAACGTCGGTCCGCACGCCAGGCTCTGCGCCACCTCCATCGCGGCCGGCAGCACGGGATCGACGACGCGGTTGAAGAAGCCCCAGGCGAGGCCTTC
>JBBDXL010000094.1:0-4282 GCA_040902335.1 Burkholderiales bacterium | reverse complement strand
ACACGCCGCTGATGAGCGTCACCAACGCCATTTCCTCGGTGATCATCGTCGGCGCGGTCCTCGCCGCGGGCGCACCGGTGCTCGACTTCGGCTCGGTGACCGGCGCGGTCGCGGTGGGCCTGGCCGCGGTGAACGTCGCCGGCGGCTTCCTGGTCACGCGGCGCATGCTGGAAATGTTCAGGAAGAAGAAATGAGCGCCAACCTCGTCGCCCTGTGGTACCTGGTGGCGTCGGTGTGCTTCATCCTGGCGCTGAAGGGCCTGTCGCACCCCGAGAGCGCGCGCCGCGGCAACCTGTTCGGCATCGCCGGCATGGCGATCGCGGTGCTCACCACGCTCGCCGTGGTGGCGAAGGGGCGTATCGACGTCATCCTCATGGCGATGCTGGCGGGCGGCGCGATCGGCGCGTTCGTCGCACGCCGCGTGCAGATGACGCAGATGCCGGAACTCGTCGCCGCCATGCATTCGCTCGTGGGCATGGCCGCGGTGCTGATCGCGGTGGCGGTGGTGAACAACCCGGTATCCTTCGGCCTGCCGCAGAGCATCCCGGCCGGCAACCGCCTCGAGCTGTTCATCGGCACCTTCGTCGGCGCCCTCACCTTCTCCGGCTCGGTGATCGCCTTCGGCAAGCTCGCCGGCCTCGGCAAGCACGTGCGGGTTTTTTCCAGCGCGCCGGTGGTGTTTCCCGGCCAGCACTTCGTAAACCTCGCGCTGGCGCTGGTGATGATCGGCTTCGGCGCGGCGTTTTTCCTGGCCGAGGACCGCGCATGGACGCCGTTTCTCGTCATGACCGCCATCGCTTTCGTGCTCGGCGTGCTGATCATCATCCCGATCGGCGGCGCCGACATGCCGGTGGTGATCTCGATGCTGAACAGCTACTCGGGCTGGGCGGCGGCCGGCATCGGCTTTTCGCTCAACAACCCGATGCTGATCATCGCCGGGTCGCTCGTGGGCTCCTCGGGCGCGATCCTCAGCTACATCATGTGCCGCGCCATGAACCGCTCGTTCATCAGCGTCATCCTGGGGGGCTTCGGCGCCGCCGAGGGCACCGCGGCCGCCGACGCGGGCGACAAGACGGTGCGCTCGGGCTCCGCCGCCGACGCCGCCTATCTGATGGCGAACGCCGAGAACGTCATCATCGTCCCCGGCTACGGGCTGGCGGTCGCGCGCGCCCAGCATGCGGTCAAGGAGATGGCCGAGAAGCTCGCGGCCAAGGGCGTCAACGTGCGCTACGCCGTGCACCCGGTGGCGGGGCGCATGCCGGGCCACATGAACGTGCTGCTCGCCGAGGCCGAGGTGCCCTACGATCAGGTGTTCGAGATGGACGACATCAACGGCGAGTTCGGCGCCACCGACGTGGCGCTGGTGCTCGGTGCGAACGACGTCGTCAATCCGCTCGCCTACGAAAAGGGCAGCGCGATCTACGGCATGCCGGTGCTCGACGTGGCGAAGGCGCGCACCGTGCTCGTCAACAAGCGCAGCATGGCCTCGGGCTACGCCGGCCTGGACAACCCGCTCTTCTACATGGAGAAGACCATGATGGTGTTCGGCGACGCGAAGAAGGTGGTCGAGGACATCGTCAAGGCGCTGGACTGAGGCGCGAAACTCCAGCCGTGCGCCGCGGTCTGACCGCAAGCATGCGCCCGGGGGGAGGATAGATTGCCGCGCTCGCTCGTCGCCCGACTGCGCGCCCTGACCGACCGCCTCGGGCGGCGCATGAGCGCGCCGACGCTGAAGATCGGCGTCTCGGCGAGGATCCTGCACCCGCAGCCCGGCGCGCGGGGGTTGCAGGGCAAGACCCGGCAGTACCTCGAGCAGACCGCTGCGCACTGGCTGATGACGCGCGACGTGCTGGTGCTGATGGTGCCGGCCGTGGACACGGGCGGGCTGCTCCATCGCAGCAACATCCGCCTCTCCGACTACGCGCGCCACCTCGACGGTCTCATGCTTCAGGGGGGCTCGGACGTCAGCCCGCTCACCTACGGCGAGGAGCCGCTCTCCCGCGAGTGGGCGGGCGATCGGCTGCGCGACGAGTACGAGATCGAGCTGCTGCACGAGTTCATCGAGGCCGGCAAGCCCGTGCTCGGGGTGTGCCGCGGCGTGCAGCTGATCAATGTCGCCTACGGCGGCACGCTCTACCAGGACATCGCGCAGCAGGTACCGGAAGCGCGGCGCCACGTCACCGATGCCTACGAGAAAAATCTGCACGAGGTACGCCTGGAACCGGGCAGCGGGCTCGCGCGCCTGTATCCGGGGGTCACCACGGCGCGCGTCAATTCCATCCACCACCAGTCGGTGAAGACCCTGGGCCGCCACCTGCGCGTCGAGGCCTGGTCGGAGTCCGACCGCGTCATCGAAGCGATCCGCGGCACGGGCGCGGGCTACGTGCTCGGCGTGCAGTGGCACCCGGAGTTCCACGCGCCGGGCGACGACACGGTGCTCGACAGCGCGCCGATCCTCGACGAATTCCTGCGCGCGGCGCGGCGGGCAGCCTGAGCCGATGAGCCTCGGCTTCCTGCCGCAGCTGCCGCCCGCCTTCGGCCAGCCGGCGCTGTTCGGCGCGCTGCTGCTCGCCGGGCTGCTGGGCGGCGAGCTGGTGCGGCGGCTCCTCGGCCTGCCGCGCATCACCGGCTACGTGCTCGCCGGCGTGCTGCTCGGGCCGCAGGTCTCGGGCCTGCTCGCGCCCGGCGCGCTCGGCGAGGCGCGCGTGCTGATCGACCTCTCGCTCGGTCTCATCGTGTTCGAGCTCGGCCACCGGCTCCACGTGCAGTGGCTGCGCAGAAACCGCTGGCTGTTCGTCGCCGCCATCGCCGAGAGCGCGTTCTGCTTCGGCGCGGTGCTGGCGGCGCTGCTCGCCTTCGGCTTCCAGCCGCTGCTCGCGGCATCCGCCGCGGCCATCGGCACCGCGACCTCGCCCGCGGTGGGGCTGCTGGTGGCGCACGAGCTGCGCGCCTCCGGCCAGGTGACCGAGCGGATGCTCCTCTTCACCGCCGTGAACTGCGTGCTCGCCTACGTGGCGCTCACGCTCCTGCTGCCGTTCCTGCACCTCGAGCACGCGATGAGCTGGCGCGAGGCCGTGCTGCACCCGCTCTATATCCTGGGCGGCTCGGCGCTGGTCGCGTCTTTTGCCAGCCTGTCCCTGCTGTGGCTCGCCGGCTGGGTCGGCAAGCGCGAGGACCGGCAGTTCATCCTGCTCGTCGCGCTGGTGGTGCTGGCGGTGGGCGCGGCGAGGAGCCTCAACCTTTCGGTGGTGGTGACGCTCATCATCCTCGGCATGCTGGCGCGCAACTTCGACTACGAGCACGTGCTGCTGCCGCTCCGGTTCGGCTACGGCGGGCAGCTGTTCTTCGTCATCCTGTTCGTCCTCACCGGCGCGAGCGTCGAGTTCACGGCGCTGCCGGGGGTGGCCGCGGCGGTGGCGGCGTTCATCGTGGCGCGCTTCGTCGGCAAGGGCCTCGCCATCGTCGCCTTCGGGCGGCTCTCGGGCGTGCGCCCGGGCAGCGCGGGGCTGCTGACGCTCGCGCTGCTGCCGATGTCCGGGCTCGCGGTGGTGATGGTGCTCGACACCCAGGCCCTGTATCCGGCGTTCGGCGGCGAGCTGGCCGCGGTGGTGCTCTCCGCGGTGGCGGTGCTCGAGATCCTGGGGCCCATTGCCACCCAGTTCGCGCTGAAACGCGCCGGCGAGGCCGACCCGGCCGCCGGCAGCGCCTGAGGGCCGCGCCATGGACGAGATGCAGTTCACGCCCTCCGCCGGCCCGACGCTCGGCGTCGAGCTCGAGCTGCAGCTGGTGAAATCGCACGACTACGATCTCGCGCGCGACGCCGGCGAGCTGCTCGCGCGCCTGGAGAAGGTGAAGCTGCCGGGCGCGGTCAAGCCCGAGATCACCGAGAGCATGATCGAGCTGAACAGCGCCGTGCACACGCGCTACGCGGCGCTCGCCGCCGAGCTCGACGCCATGCGCGACGCCGTGGTGCGCGAGGCCGGCATGCTCAATCTGCAGGTGTGCGGCGGCGGCGCGCACCCGTTCCACAGCTGGACCGAGCGGCGCGTCTTCCCCACCGAGCGCTTCAAGCACGTGCTCGAGCGCTACGGCTACCTCGCCAAGCAGTTCACGGTGTTCGGGCAGCACATCCACGTCGGCTGCGCGAGCGGCGACGACGCGGTCTACCTGGTGCACATGATGACGCGCTACGTGCCGCACTTCATCGCCCTGTCGGCGGCCTCGCCGTTCTACCAGGGCGAGGACACCTCGTTCCAGTCCTCGCGCCTCACCGCGGTGAACG
>JBBDXL010000093.1:1580-4288 GCA_040902335.1 Burkholderiales bacterium | reverse complement strand
ACCGCGCGCTGGTTGATGTAGCCCTTGTCGGTGATCTCGTTGGCGTCGATCGAGGGCGGCTCCGCGAGCACCAGCGCGCGCACCGGGTGCATGGAGCTTCCGCCCTCGGCGGCGAGCGCCCCGAGCGCAGCCGCGATCTTCGCGCGCAGCGCCGGCGGCCCGACGTCCTTCGCCGCGGGACTGAGGAAGACGAGCGCGCCCACCTCGTCGCGGTCGTGGCCGGTGATCACCGCGTCCTGGATCAGCGGGTTGCCGGCGGCGATCAGCTTCACGCGCACCGCGCCGACGTGCACCCAGGTGCCCGAGGAGAGCTTGAAGTCCTCGGCGACGCGCCCGTCGAACACGAGGCCCTTCTCCGGCTTCGACGGATCGGCGAACTTCATCGCGTCGCCGATGCGATAAAACCCCTCCTCGTCGAAGGCCGCGGCGGTCAGGTCGGCGCGCCGGAAGTAGCCCGGCGTGACGTGCGGCCCGCGCACGCGCACTTCGAGCTTGCCGGCGGCGGGCACGAGCTTCAGCTCGCAGCCCGGATTGGGCAGGCCGATCACCCCGGCGCGCTCGATGGGATAGTGCACCGCGGCCGCCGACGGCGCGGTCTCGGTCGAGCCCCAGGACGAGATCATCGCCAGCTCGCCGTTCTTCTCCGCGACGGCGAGCTTCTCCAGCCGCTCCCACAGGTTCTGCGGCAGCGCCGCCCCGGCGTAGAACAGCATGTCGAGGTCGCGGAAGAAATTGCGCCGCAGGTTGGCGTCCTGTTCGAGGAACGGCATCAGCAGATCGAAGCCGCGCGGCACGTTGAAGTAGAGCGTCGGCGAGACCTCCTTCAGGTTGCGCGCGGAGGTCTCGATGAGTCCCGGCGCCGGCTTGCCGCCGTCGATGAACAGCGTGCCGCCGTTGCGCAGTATCAGGTTGAAGCAGAAATTGCCGCCGAAGGTGTGGTTCCAGGGCAGCCAGTCGACGATCGTCTGCGCCTTGTCCTCCAGGAACGGCCAGACCTGCGCGAGCATCTGCTGGTTGGCGCACATCATGCGGTGCGTGTTGATCACGCCCTTCGGGATGCCGGTCGAGCCGGAAGTGAACAGGATCTTCGCCACGGTATCGGGGGTCAGGCGGGAGAACGCGACCTCCAGGGACGAGCCGGGGTTGGGCTCGAGCAGCCTGGATATGGGAGTCGAATTCGCGCCCAGCGCCGCGAGAGCCGGCGCGAACTTCTCGGCGTCGGCGGCGAACACCAGGCCCGGCCGGAGCAGCTCGAAGATCTGCTTCAGCTTGGCGAAATCCTTCGACATCAGCGAGTACGCGGGCGAAATCGGCGCCACCGGCACGCCGACGTGCATCGCGCCGAGGGCGAGCAGGGCGTGATCGATGCCGTTGTCGGACAGGATCGCAACCGGCTTTGCCGCGTTCAGGCCGAGATTGAGCAGCGCCTGCCCGATGCGGCGCGCGTCCGACAATGCATCGCGGTAGGACACGCGCCGCCAGCCTTCGCCGCGGCGCTCGGCGAGGAAGCATCGGTCCGGCGCGTGCTCGTACCAGTGCAGCAGCCAGTCGCCGACCGCGCGGCCGTAGGGCTTGAGGGGCTGCGGAGAGCGCAGGACCATGCTGCCGTCCTTGCGGCGCTCGACGTCGACTTCGGCGGGCGCGAAGCGCAGCCGGGAATGCAAACCCATGGATTCCTCCTCCTGTTGCTATATTACTGGGATGCACCATACGGCGATGGCGGTCGGACTGGTGGCGGCAGTATGGGCCTCGCCCGCACTGGCGCAGCGCGACCCGCTTGCCACGCGCGGCGGCTGGGAAATTGGCCTGCAGGGCTCGACCTATGAATACGAGGAGCCCGATTTCGCGCTGCTGGAAGGCGAGCGCATCGGCGCCACGGGCACGGTGACCTTCCTCGGTCCGGACTACCTGCATTCGCGCATCGAGGGCCGCTACTCCTACGCCGAGCTCGACTACACGGGCTCGGGCACGCTGCGCGACGTGGAGGACCATATCCTCGAGCTGCGCGCCCTCGTCGGCCGGGACTACCGCGCCGGGCCCGTCGTGTGGGTGCCGTACGCCGGACTGGGCTACCGCTTCCTCTACAACGACCTGCGCGGCGTGACCAGCACGGGCGCCCGCGGTTTCCGCCGCAAGTCGCGCTACTACTACCTGCCGGTCGGCGTGACGTTGCGCGTGCCGATGAGCGGCGGCTGGGTATTCGCGCCGAACATCGAATACGACGCGTTCGCCAACGGCAAGCAGCGCAGCTACCTCAGCGACACCGGTTTCGGCCTCAACGACGTCACCAACCGCCAGGATCGCGGGCGCGGCATCCGCGGTGAGCTCGCGTTCGAGGGCTCGCGCTGGACCTTCAGCCTGTGGTCGCACTACTGGAAGATCAAGGACTCCGACGTCCAGCCGATCGGCGCGGGACTCGCCGGCTTCGAGCCCGCCAACTTCACGCGCGAGTCGGGCCTCGAAGTACGCTACCGCTTCTAGCCCTTCTCCAGCACCTCGCGCAGCTGCGCCGCCGGCACGTGCGGGTCGACCCCGGCGCGCTCGTTCTGCAGCAGCATCGGCGTGCGCGAGTCGCGCTCGCCCCAGCCGCGCCGCATCGCCTCCTCGAACTCGCCGAACGCGCAGGCCGTCATCTGCATCGGCACGCCGGCTTCGCGCGCGAGGGCGAGCGCGAGCGACAGGTCCTTGTGCGCCAGCTTGAGCGCGAA
>JBBDXL010000093.1:0-1480 GCA_040902335.1 Burkholderiales bacterium | reverse complement strand
GGTGGAGAGGTCGAACCAGGCCGCGCCCTTCGTCATCGCCGCGGCGAGCGCCGGCGCCAGCGCCTCGACCTCCTTCGGCCCGGGCAGCGAGGTAAACACCACTTCCGCGCCGGCGGCCGCCGCGGCGGGCGAATCCGCCCAGGTGACGCCTGCAACCTCGATCCTGCGCAGGTCGTTCCCCTTCACCTCGTGGCCGGCGCGCGCCAGGTTCGCCGCCATGTGCGCGCCCATCACGCCCAGGCCGATGAATCCGACGTTCATGCGCCCCGCTCCTCGAAGACCTGCTTCGCCACCTGTGCCGCGCTGATGCCGTTCGGCCAGCCGGCGTAGAAGGCGAGGTGCGTGAAGAGCTCCGAGAGCTCCTCGCGCGTCACGCCGTTGTCGAGCGCGCGCCAGATGTGGCCCTTGAGCTGATCGGGCCGGTACAGCGCGACGAGCGCCGCGACGGTGGCGAAGCTGCGGTCGCGCTTGGACAGGCCCGGTCGCGCCCAGACGTCGCCGAACACCACCTTTTCGGTGAGCTCGGCAAGCTTGGGGACGATGTCCTTCACCGCGGCGATGGTGGTGGGCGGGGATTTCGATGCTGGCATGGCGGACTCCTCCGGGATTGGCGTGAAGACTGTACCATCGCCACAGTGACCGAGTTCGAACCCATGGATCGGCGCCCGGCGCGCGCGCCGCTGCCGCCGATGCCGGCGTACTACGCCGACGTCGAGGCCAAGCGGCGCTTCACGGGGCGCATGTTCGATTCGAGCGCGCCCGACTACGACCGCGTCGACCGGCTGCTCGCCCTCGGCTCCGGGTCCCGGTACCGTCACCAGGCGCTGCTGCGCGCGGGACTTGCGCGGGAGATGCGCATGCTCGACGTGGCGGTGGGCACGGGACTGGTCGCGCGCGAGGCCGTCCGCGTCGTGGGCGATCGCGGCTGCGTGATCGGCGTCGACCCGAGCGCCGGCATGGTGGCGCATTCGGAGGCGCGCGGCCTCGCGCTCGCACGCGGCCGTGCCGAGATGCTGCCGTTCGCGCCACAATCCTTTGATTTCCTCTGCATGGGTTACGCGCTGCGCCACCTGACGGATCTGCAGGTGGCGTTCCAGGAGTTCCGGCGCGTGCTCAGGCCCGGCGGACGGCTGCTGCTGCTGGAGATCACGCGGCCCGAGGGGCGCGTGGCGAGCGCGCTGCTGAAGGCCTACCTGCGCGGGGTGGTGCCGGCGCTGGCGGGCCTGGTCAGCCGCAGCAAGGACACCGCCACGCTGTATCGCTACTACTGGGACACGATCGAGTCATGCGTGCCGCCCGAGCGCATCATGGACACCATGTCGGCGGCGGGCTTCAGCGGCGTCGGGCGCACCGTGGCGCTCGGCATCTTCTCGGAGTACTCGGCGCGCGCCGGCTAGGCCGCGCGGCGCGCGGCGACGACCCGGTTCATCCAGCCGGCGGCGGCGGTGACCCCGCCGAAGCTGAAGACGTGTACCCCCAC
>JBBDXL010000092.1:0-28616 GCA_040902335.1 Burkholderiales bacterium | reverse complement strand
TCGTCGCCCTGGGCGCGCTGCTTGCCGCTGCCGGGGTTGCGCTCGGCGCCTTCGGCGCGCATGCGCTGAAAGCCCGGCTTCCGGCAGAGATGCTGGCGGTTTGGAACACCGGCGTGCAGTACCACTTGTGGCACGCGCTGGGCATGGTGCTCGCGGGATTGAGCACCTCGCTGCTCACCGATGGCGTCTGGGTGCGCCTTTCCGGCTGGCTGTTCCTTGCCGGGATCGCCTTGTTTTCCGGCAGTCTCTATGCGCTGGCGCTCGGCGCGCCGAAGTGGCTCGGAGCCGTCGTGCCGCTCGGCGGCACGGCGTTCATTCTCGGCTGGCTCGCGTTCGCAGTGGCGGCCGTGCGCGCCTAGAGCGCGACGGTGTCCGAAAGCGGTACCCGGCTCACTTGCGCCAGAACGCCGGCGTGAGCACCACCAGCAGCGTGAACAGCTCCAGGCGCCCGAGCAGCATGCCGAACGAGCACACCCAGGTCTGGAAGTCGTTCAGCACCGCGTAGTTCGACGCCGGCCCGACCTGCGCCAGGCCGGGGCCGGTGTTGTTGAGCGACACGACCGCCGCCGAGAACGCCGTGACCACGTCCGCTCCGCTCAAAGTCAGCAGCAGCGTAAAGAGGATGATGCACGACACGTACACGAACACATAGGCGAGCACCGCGAACACGACGTTGTTTTCCACGAGCTGCCCGCCGAGCTTCACCGGGTTGGTGACGCGCGGGTGGATGATGCGCAGCAGCTCGCGGAAGATCTGCTTGAACAGGATCAGCGCGCGGATCATCTTCATGCCGCTGCCGGTCGAGCCCGAGCAGCTGGCGAAGCTGCACAGGAACAGCATCCACAGCGGCGCGAAGATCGGCCACAGGTTGAAGTCGGTGTTGGCGTAGCCCGTGGTGGTGGCGATCGACACGACGTTGAAGGCCGAGTAACGCAGCGCGGTTCCGAAATCGGGATATACCCCGGACCACACGAGATAAGCCGCGATGCCGAGCACCGAAGCCACGGCCACCCCCAGAAATACTTTCGCCTCCGGATCGACGCGGTACACGCCGAGCGAGCGCCGGTGCCAGGCGAGAAAGTGCGTGGCGAAGTTGATCGCCGCGATCAGCATGAAGACGATCGCCACCGCTTCGATGCGCGGCGAGTTCCAGTAGGCGTAGCTCTCGTCGTGCGTGGAGAAGCCGCCCAGGCCGAGCGTGGTGAAGGCGTGCATCAGCGCATCCAGCCAGCTCATGCCGGCCCAGTAGTAGGCGAAGCCACAGGCCAGCGTCAGCCCAAAGTACACGAGCCACAGGCCCTTGGCGGTCTCGGCGATGCGCGGCGTGAGCTTGGTGTCCTTCATCGGCGTCGGCGTCTCGGCCTTGAACAGCTGCGAGCCGCCCACGCCGAGCAGCGGCATGATCGCCACCGCCAGCACGATCACGCCCATGCCGCCGAGCCAGATCGTGAAGCCGCGCCAGATATTGAGCGAGGGCGGCAGCCGATCCAGGCCCGAGAGCACCGTGGCACCGCTTGCCGTGAGGCCCGAAACGGCCTCGAAGTAGGCGTCGGTGAACGTCAGCTCGCGCAGCTGCAGCAAGAGCGGCAGCGTGGCGAACGCCGGCAGCACCGTCCACACCAGCGCCACCAGCAGGAAGCCGTCGCGCACCTGCAGCTCGCGCCCGGCGCGGAACGTCGCCAGCCACAGGGCGATGCCCGCCGCCAGGGTGGCCGCCAGCGACTCGATGTAGGCCCAGTGCGCGCCGTCGTCCAGGGCGAGCGAGAACGCAAGCGGCACCAGCATGCAGCCGGAGAACAGCACCAGCACCAGCGACAGCAGATGCAGGACGGCGAGCGGTCGCACGGCGCGATGCGGCCTAGAGGAAGCGCGCGCCGACCTGGAACAGCTTCTCAACCCGCGGCAATGTCTTCTTGTCGGTGACGAACACGATGACGTGGTCTTCGGCTTCGATTCTCGTGTCGTGGTGCACCATCAGCACCTCGCCGCCGCGCACCACGGCGCCGAGGGTGGCGCCGGCGGGGAGGTCGATCTCCTGCACCGTGCGCCCGGTCACCCGGCAGGATTCGCGATCGCCGTGCACCACCGCTTCCAGCGCCTCGGCCGCGCCGCGGCGCAGGCTGTGCACGGCGACCACGTCGCCGCGGCGCACGTGCGCGAGGAGCTTGCCGATGGTGGCCTGCGCCGGCGAGATGGCGATGTCGATCTGCCCGCTTTGCAGCAGGTCGACGTAGCTGCGCCGGTTGATGAGCGCCACCACGCGCCGCGCGCCCATGCGCTTGGCGAGCAGGCAGCTCATGATGTTGTTCTCGTCGTCGTTGGTCACCGCCACGAACAGGTCCATCTCGCCGATGTTCTCCTGCTCGAGCAGCTCCTCGTCGGTGGCGTCGCCGTTCAGCACCAGCGCCTGGTTCATCTTGGTAGCGAGGAACTCGCAGCGGCGTTTGTTGTGCTCGATGAGGCGCACCGAGTAGTCGCGCTCCAGCGCACGGGCGAGGCGCAGGCCGATGTTGCCGCCGCCCGCGATCATCACGCGCTTGACCGGCTGATCCATGCGGCGCAACTCGTGCATCACCTTGCTGATGTTGGCGGCCGCGGCCAGGCAGAACACCTCGTCGCCCGCTTCGATCACGGTGTCGCCCTCGGGCAGGATCGCGCGATCGTGCCGGAAGATGGCGACGATGCGCGTGTCGATGTTGGGGATATGCGCGCGGATTTCCTTCACCGGTCGCCCCACCATCGGCCCGCCCTGGTAGGCGCGCACCGCCACCAGGCTGACCTTGCCGTCGGCGAAGTCGAGCACCTGCAGGGCCTCCGGGAACTCGACCAGCTTGACGATGTAGTCGGTGAGCACCTGCTCCGGGCAGATCGCGAGATCGACGTCGAAGCCGTCCGCGCCGAGCAGCATCTTGTTGTCGAGAAACGCGTTGGCACGGATGCGCGCCACGCGGCGCGGCACGTTGAACATGCGCGCCGCCAGCTTGCAGGCAACCAGATTGGTCTCGTCGGACTGGGTCACGGCGATCAGCAGGTCGGCGTCGTCGATGCCCGCCTCGACGAGCACCGAGGGGTGCGATGCGCTGCCCGTGACGGTACGCAGGTCGAAGCGCTCCTGCAGCGCGCGCAGCCGCCCGGCATCCACGTCGACCACCGTGATGTCGTTTTGCTCGGAAACCAGGCTCTCGGCAACCGAGCTGCCGACCTGGCCGGCGCCGAGGATGACGATCTTCACGCCGCAATCGCTCCTAGGGAAGAGCGCGGCATTCTATTCCGATTCACCCTTCCTCGCGCCGCCCCACCGGCAGGCCGAGGGCCTTCAGCTTGCGGTACAGGTGCGTGCGCTCCAGGCCGCTCTTCTCGGCCACGCGCGACATGCTGCCGCTCGCCGCGGCCAGCAGGTTCTCGAAATACACGCGCTCGAAAGCCTCCCGCGCCTCGCGGTACGGGCGGTCGAGCGCTAGCTCCGGGGCTGCCGCCGCGGGCGCCTGCGCCGCGAGCACCCGCTCGACGTCCTCCACGCTCACCTCTTCCTCGAGCGCGCTCAGCGCCAGATTCTTCACCGCGTGCTCCAGCTCCGCGAGGTTGCCCGGCCAGCGATGGTGGCGCAGCGCGTTCAGGGCGCCGATCGACAGGCGCCGCGGCGGGCACACGCGCGCCTCCACCAACTGCGCCAACATCTGCGCGGCCAGGTCCGGGACGTCTTCGGCGAATTCGCGCAACGGGGGCAGGCGCAGCGTGAGCTCGCCCAGCCGCGCGACGAGCGCCGCGTCGTAGCCGTGGCGCTCGACGAGCACCTTCGCGTCGAGCGGCGAGAACGACACGATTCGCGCCCGGTGCTTGTCGGCCCGGGCCAGCAGGAACTCCAGGTTCTTCTGCTCGCCGCGCTGCAGGCGCGACAGGTCTGGCAGGAACAGGATGCCGCCGCCGGCGCGCGACAGAAGATCGCTGGAAGCGTCCGCCAGCAGCTCTGCGCCGCCGAGAAACGGTGCGCCGGGCGCGGCGAGCTGGCGCGCGAAGATCTCGGGCAGCATGCCCTGCTCGCCGCGCAGCATGAGCGGCGCGGCGGTCTGCGCCAGCTGCGCCAGGCGCTTGCGCAGCTCCACCAGCGACGCCGAGCGTCCCAGTGCCGTCAGCGACAGCTGGCGCGGCGCCGCCAGGTCGTGATTGCGCAGCGCCCGCTTCACGGTGCTCAGCAGCCGCTGCAGGGCGATGGGCTTCTCCAGATAGTCGAGCGCGCCGATACGCGTCGCCTCGACCGCGGTCTCGATGGTGCCGTGCCCGGACATCATCACCACGGGCATGGTCAGCTGTCCGCTGCTCGCCCATTCCTTGAGCAGCGTGATGCCGTCGGTATCCGGCATCCAGATGTCGAGCAGCACGAGGTCGGGGCGCTTCGTTTCGCGCAGGCTGCGCGCCGCGCCCGCGCTCTCGGCGAGCAGCACCGCGTGGCCCTCGTCCTCCAGGATCTCCGAGAGCAGCTCGCGGATGCCCATTTCGTCGTCGACCACCAGGATCTGCGCCATGGCGTCCTCAGGCCGCTTCCGCGAGCGGCAGGAGAACGCTCACCGAGGCACCGCGGTCCGGCCGATTCTCGATGGCGATCGAGCCGTGATGCTCGTCGACGATCTTCTTGACGATGGCGAGCCCCAGCCCGGTGCCGCGGGGCTTGGTCGTGACATAGGGCTCGAAGATGCGCGCCATCAGCTCCTCGGGAAAACCGTCGCCATTGTCGGAGACCGAGAGACGCACCTTGTCGCCGGCGAGTTCCGTGCACACCTCGATCGCGGGCTGCAGGCGCGGCTCCTTGCGGTTCTCCAGTGCATCCTGGGCGTTCTGTACCAGATTGTGGATCACCTGGCGGATCTGCGCGGTATCGGCCCATACCGGCGGCAGCACCGGGGCGAGGCGCTTGGCGATCGGCACGCGGGAGTTCTCGTACAGCGCCAGGACGTCGGCGACGAGGCCGTTCAGGTCGAGTCCCGCGGGCACCGGCGCGGGCAGGCGCGCATAGTCGCCGAAATCGTCCACCATGGACTTCAGCGCCGTCACCTGATTGACGATGGTCTGCGTATTGCGCCGCAAGGTGTCCGCGTCCTCGCCGGCGAGCCGATCGGCGAGCTTCATCTCCAGGCGCTCGGCCGACAGCTGGATCGGCGTGAGCGGATTCTTGATCTCGTGCGCGAGCCTGCGCGCCACTTCCGCCCAGGCGGTGGCGCGCTGCGCCTGGATCAGCTGCGTGATGTCGTCGAAGACGAGCACGTAGCCGCCGCCGGTCGCACCGGGGAGCGCCGCGCCGCGCGCCAGCAGCGTCTTGCCGGTGCCCCGGAGCGTGATCTCCAGCTGCCAGGTGCGCTCCCGGTGCGCGACAAACTGCTCGCGCACCGCTGCCGCGAACGTCTCCAGCGCACCGCTCCACGCGCTGAGCGGTTGCCCGGAAATCGCGCCCAGCTCGCCGCCAAGAATCTCGGCGGCGCCGCGGTTGGAAATGGAAAGCCGCAGGTCCCGGTCGAACACCAGTACCCCGGCCGAGAGATTGGCGAGGATGTTCTCCAGGGAGGCTTTCGCCGTTTCCAAGGCAATCCGGTTGGACTCGACCACCTTGCGCGCCTCGTCCAGCTGGCGCGTCATCGAATTGAAAGATTCGGTCAGCACACCGAGCTCGTCGCGGCTGGTCACCGGCGGTCGCGGCGAGAAATCGCCCCTTGCCACCGCCTGCGTCGCGCGCGCCAGGTTGGCGAGCGGCGCCGACAGGCGCGCCGAAAGGATGGCGGCGAGCGACACGGCCACGAACAGCGCCATCAGCAAGGCGAGCGTCAGCGTCACGATGTAGATGCGCCGCAAGCCCTGGCGCGACAGCGCCAGCTCCCGGTAGTCGCGGTAAGCCTCCTCCACCGCCTGCGCGCTGCGCGCTAGGCCCGTCGGCACCGCCTGGCGCAGCTGCAGGTAGCGCGCCTCGTCGGCGATCGCCAGGCCGGTGACCGCCACGACGACGCGCACCGCAAGCGGCTTGCCGTCCGCCGCGTCGATCGACCTGTAGGCCTGCGCCGTGCGCGCCTGGCGCAACATCTGCGCTGTCGGCAGCTCCGGCAGGAACCTGGACACCTCCTCGGTGGCGCTCGCCAGCAGGGTGCCGCCCGAGCCCAGGATCACCGCCTCCTGCACGCCGAACTGCTCGCGCAGGCGGTTGAGCATCGCCACCTGCTGCGTGGAGGACTGACCGGCGAGCTCGAGCGCCATCGAGCGCGCCTTCGCGTGCATCTCCGCCATCATGCGATCGACGACGGACTGGCCCAGATTGATACCGCCCTCGAGGGCCGAATCCACCTTGACGTCGAACCAGGACTCGATGCTCTTGGTGAGAAACTGCACCGACACCGTGTACACCAGCGCTCCCGGCGCCACGGCCATCAGCGCGAACAGCACAAGGAAGCGCAGTGTCAGCCGCGAGCCGAAGGCGCGCGCCCGGTAGCGGCGCAGGATGGCGGCGAGCTGGTAGGCGACGAGCACGGCAAGAGCGCCGGCGAGCGCGGCGTTCAAGCCGAGCAGCAGCGGATAGTGGCGCGCGAGCAGCGTCGAATCGGCCGCGCTCGCCGTGGCCAGGAGGAACAGCAGCACGCCTGCGAGCGCCGCGCCGACGATGAGCAGCGTTCTCATCGCGCGGGGCTTTCGGGCGGCTTCGGCGGCAGATACAGGAAGCGCTTCCACGGCGATTCAAGCCGCAGCTCGCGATTGGTGAGGGCGCTGACCTGCAGCGGCCGCGGCAGCTGCGCGGTATTCAGGCGCATGCGCACGGCGACCTCGTACTGCGAACCCGTCAGCTGCACGGATCGCTCCAGCACCAGCCAGTTGCGCAAGCGCCGCATGACCTCGAGGGCTTCCTCCAGCGTGGGAAAGTACTGGTGCAGCGCGCCGCTCGAAAGCCGGTACTGGCGCGACAGCGCGTGATAGGAAAGCCGCCATTGCGTCTGCCGCGACGCGGTGTTCTCGTCGAACCACCACCAGCGCGGCCGCGACATCTCGAACTCCACGACGAAGTGCAGCGGCACACCATTGGCGACCGCCTCCTGCAGGCGCGCGCTGAAGTCGAAGGCGAAGTCGGCGCTGAGCAGCAGGCCTTCCTCGGAGGCGGCCAGGCGTGCGTCGACGACGTCGATCTCGTCGGCCCGCGCGCCGTCCGCCGCGGCGCAGGCCAGCGCGACGATGAGGCCGGAGAAGAGGGCGCCGATACGCATTGCGCGCCGCGTCAGGCGGCTTTCTCTAGCAGGCCGTGAAAGAAACCATCGTGCTCCGCGCACGGCAGCAATTGCTCCGCCGCGCCTTCCGGCAGCCGGTCGCGGCGCGCGCGCGGCGCGCGCGCGCTGAACGCTTGCAGCACTGCATCGTTTTCGTCCCGGAAAACAGAGCAGGTGACATACAGCAATTTACCACCCGGCGCGAGGACCTGCCAAAGCGCGTCGAGGATTGCCGCCTGGCGCTGCGCGAACGTGCGCAGATCGCCGGCGCGGCGCAGCCACTTGATGTCCGGGTGGCGCCGCGCCACGCCCGCGCCCGTGCACGGGACGTCGGCGAGCACGCGGTCGAACGCCCGCCCGTCCCACCAGGTCTCAAGCGCGGTGCAGTCTGCCGCGCGCACATTGGCCGCGAGGCCCAGGCGCGCCAGGCCGGGCGCGATGCGCGCCGCGCGCGCCGGATCCGCGTCGAGCGCCGTTACTTCGACGTCTGCGCTCTCCAGGATATGCGCGCACTTGCCGCCCGGCGCGGCGCAGGCATCCAGCACACGCTGGCCTGGCGCAACGTCAAGCAGCCGCGCGCAGTGCTGGGCACCCGCGTCCTGGACCGAGACCAGTCCCTCGGCAAATCCGGGCAAGCGCGTCACCGGAACCGGCTGTTCGAGCAGCAACGCGCACTCGCCGACACGGCGCGCCGGCAGGCCGGCCGCGGCGAGCTGCGCAAGATAGGCTTCGGGCTGCGCGCGCCGGCGATTGACGCGCAGGCACATGGGCGGATGCATGTTTCCCGCCTCGAGGATCGACGACCAATGCTGCGGGTAGTCGCGCTGCAGGGTCTCGATCCACCAGCGCGGATGCTGGTAGCGCGCCTCGTCATCGGCGAGCACGCGCCGCTCCAGCGCGTCGCGGCCGCGCAAATAGCTGCGCAGCATGCCGTTGACGTAGCCGCGCGCGGGCCACTGCTCGAGCAGCGCGCACGCGCGCACCGCCTGATCGACGACCGTGTACGCGGCGTAGCGCCCGCTTTCCAGCGCGTAGAGCGCGCACCAGAGTAGCGCCTGCACCTGCGGCGCGGCTTCGCCTTTGCGCGACAGGCGGCGCACCAGGGCCTGCACCCTGCCGTAGCGGCGCAGCGTGCCGTGACACAAATCGATCACCGCGCTGCGCGCTTCGCCTTGCGCGCTGGGTTCGTCGAGGCTGCGCCCCGCCGCGACGCGCGCCGTCGCGCGCGCTGCCTCGGCGAGCGCCGGCGCCAGTGCCGCCATGCGCGTCATTGCAGCCGCTCGCCCGGGGCGATCGCGCAGCCGCGCAGGAAGTCCGCGGCGGCCAGCCGCTTGCCGCCGGCGCGCTGCAACTCGGTCGCGAGCAACGCTCCCGCGCCGCAGGCGACGAGCACCCCCTCCCTGCCAACGGCAAGGACGGTCCCGGCGACGCCATTACCGACGCGCACGCCCGCGCGCCATATCTTGATCGGCTCGCCGCGCAGCCGGGCCGCGGCCCCCGGCGACGGCCGCAGGGCGCGCACCGCGCGCTCGATTTCAGCCGCGCTTTGCCGCCAGTCGATTTCCGTCTCGCGCTTCTCGATCTTGCGCGCGTAGGTCGCGCCCTGCGCGGGCTGGGGCACGGCACGCGCACGCCCCGCGCCCGCCTCGTCGAGCGCAGCGACGACCATGCGCGCGCCCAGCGCCGCGAGCTTGTCGTGCAGCGACTGCGCGTCGTCCTCGGACGAGATGGCGATGCGTTCCTGCGCGAGTATCGGTCCGGTATCGAGACCCGCGTCCATGCGCATGATGGTGATCCCGGTCTCCTGGTCGCCGGCGAGCAGGGCGCGCTGGATCGGCGCTGCGCCGCGCCACCGCGGCAGCAGCGATGCGTGGATGTTGAGCGCGCCCCCGGGCGCCATTTCGAGCGCCCACTGCGGCAGCAGAAGGCCATAGGCCGCGACCACGAGAAACGCGGGGTTGGCGGCGGCAATGCGCGCCTGCGTGGCGGGATCGCGCAGGGTGGCGGGCTGGAGCACTTCCAGCCCGCGTGCTGCGGCAAATTGCTTGACCGCGCTTTGCGCCGGGCGCAAGCCGCGCCCGGCCGGGCGATCGGGTTGCGTCAGCACCAGCGCCAGTTCGTGGCCCGCGTCGAGCAGCGCGGCGAGCGCGCGCTCTGCGAATGCCGGGGTGCCCGCGAAGACGAGGCGCAGGAAGGTACTAAGCGCCCGTGTGAGAGCGCCTTAGGCGCTCTTGCGCAGCTGCTTGGCGAGCTTGGCGCGCACGCGCTGCTGCTTGAGCTGCGAAAGGTACTCCACGAATACCTTGCCCTTCAGGTGATCCATCTCGTGCTGGATGCACACCGCGAGCAGGCCTTGCGCTTCGAGAGTGAAGGGATTGCCGTTCTGGTCGAAGGCGCGCACCTTGACGCGCTCCGCGCGCTCGACGATGTCGTAAACGCCCGGCACCGAAAGGCAGCCCTCCTCGATGTCGGAAACGCCCGAGGCTTCGACGATCTTGGGGTTGACCAGCACGACCAGCGAATCGTGGCGCTCCGAAACGTCGATGACGATGACCTGCTTGTGCACGTCCACCTGCGAAGCCGCAACACCGACGCCGGGCGCGGCGTACATGGTCTCGGCCATGTCCCGGACCAGCGTCTTCAGATGCTCGTCGAACACGGTGACAGAGGCAGCCGCTTTGTGCAGCCGGGCGTCGGGGTAGCGCAAGATATTCAGCAGAGCCATCGGAAGGGTAAATAGCGTTGCAAATTGAACAAATTAGATGCAGAATCTAAGGCACCAGATAAACAGTTCGAGGGTTGTGCTACATTTGGACGGCAAAGGGGCATTTCAAGCCGGCCCGGGAACATGGATAAGGTTCGGGGGCATCATGCACGACCAATTGCGTAAGTCTATCACAGCGCTCGTATTTGCCCTGAGCGGCCTGGCCCCCAGCGTGGCGCTGGCGCAGGTCCCGCCGATCCCGCAAACCCCGATGGCGTTCAAAGCGGATGCGCCCGATCGTTACGTGGTCGTGCGCGGCGATACGCTGTGGGGAATCTCGGAGCGCTTCACGGACTCGCCGTGGCGCTGGCCGGAGATCTGGAATTTCAACCGCGAGCAGATCCGGAATCCCCACTGGATCTACCCGGGCGACGTGATCGTGCTCGATCGGGTCAGCGGTACGCTGTCCATTGCGGGGGCCGACGGCAAGCCGGCCGCGCCGGGCGAGCCCCGCGATCCAGCCGGCAGGCCGGAGGCACGGCCGGACCTCGGTGTCGGCGCCGCGGTCGGCACGGTCAAGCTCTCGCCGCGCGTACGCGCCGAGTCCACCGCGCGCGACGCGATCCCCAGCATCCCGCCAAGCGCCATCGAGCCGTTCCTTTCGCGCCCTCTGGTCATCGAGCCCGACGGGCTCGACAGCGCGCCGACCATCATCGCCACCGAAGACAATCGCGTCATCATCGAGGCCGGGAACCAGGCCTATGTACGCGGCATGGGCGACTCGAAGGAGGAAAACTGGTTCATCTACCGCCGCGGCAAGGCGCTGGTCGACCCCGACACGAACGTGACCCTCGGCTACGAGGCCATTTACCTCGGCACGGCGCGCGTCACCCGCGCGGGGGACCCGGCGACCGTACGGCTCACCACCGTGACGCAGGAAGTCGGCACGGGCGACAAGCTGCTGCCCGCGGGCGTGCCCGAAGTGCCGAAGTACGCGCCGCACGCGCCGGCAGTCTTCATGCAAGGGCGGGTAATCGGCATCTACGGCGGCCTGGGGAAGGTTGGCGAAGCCGGGCCGCAACAGATCATCACCTTGAATCGCGGACGCACCGATGGCGTCGAGGTCGGTCACGTGTTCGCGCTGTACCGTCCGGGTCCGCTCATTGCCGATGCCTCGGTGAAGACCGGCGGCAAGCCCGCGACGTTCAAGCTGCCCGATGAACGCTACGGCCTTGCCTTCGTGTTCCGGATCTACGACAGGGTTTCCTACGCGCTGGTGATGCGCATCTCCAAGCCAGTCAATCCGCTGGATGTCGTGCAGACGCCCTGAGACGCTGTCCGGCGCAGTACGGCTGCCCGACTACGTTCCGCCGCCGGGATGAGCAAAGACCCGGGCCTGGCGAGCTGGCTCCAACTCACTCTTACGCCAGGTCTTGGTGCCGCCGCCATCCGCGGTCTGCTCGCCCGGTTCGGCCTGCCCGAGAACATCTTCGCAGCGCCCCGCGCGCAGCTTGAGCGCATCGTCGGGCCGGCCACCGCGGCGCTGCTGCATAGCGACGAGACCGCTGCCCTCGTAGACAGCGCACTGCGCTGGGCTGAGGCGTCCGGCCACGCCGTCGTCACCCTGGCGGATGCCGAGTACCCGAAGCTGCTCCTCGAGATCGCCGACCCGCCGCCGTTGCTTTATGCGATCGGCCGGCTCGAGCTGCTCGCGCGGCCTGCGCTTGCCATTGTCGGCAGTCGCAACGCGACCGCGCAGGGAGTGCGCAACGCGGAGCAGTTCGCCGAAGCGTTCAGCGCCGCCGGACTGACCATCGTTTCGGGCCTGGCGATGGGCATCGACGCCGCGGCGCACGCCGGCGGCCTGGCCGGCGAGGGCTCGACCATCGCGGTCCTCGGCACCGGCGTCGACGTGACCTATCCGCGACACAACGCGGGGCTGGCGTCGCGCATCGCCGAGTCCGGGTTGCTGCTGTCTGAGTTCGCGCTCGGCAGCGCCGGCGCGGCGCATCATTTCCCGCGCCGCAACCGGCTGATCAGCGGGCTGGCGCAGGGCTGTCTGGTGGTCGAGGCTGCTGTCGCGTCGGGATCGCTGATCACGGCGCGCGCGGCCGCCGAGCAGGGCCGGGAGGTATTCGCGATTCCGGGGTCGATCCACTCTCCGCTATCCAAGGGCTGCCACGCGCTCATCAAGCAAGGCGCGAAGCTGGTCGAGTCGGCCGAGGACGTGCTTGCGGAATTGACCGCGTTCCGGCGTACCGCCACCGCCAGCACGCGGGCGCCGTCCGCGTCGCACGCCGACGTGGACCCGCTGCTCGAGCACATGGGTTTCGACCCGGTGGATGTGGATTCGATCTGCGCGCGCTCCGGGCTTACGGTAGAAAGGGTGTGCGCGGACCTGCTGCGTCTGGAGCTCGGCGGGCGGGTCGCGGCGCTCCCCGGCGGCAGGTACCAACGGCTCAACTGAGGGTCAACCAGGAGAACAACAACATGTTCGACATCCTCGTCTTCGTGTTCGAGAACTGCCGGCAGACCGACGTGTCGCATGACCCCGAGCGCGTCGCGCGCAGGCTGTCGGCTGCGGGATTCGAAGACTCGGAGATCAGTGCCGCGCTGTCCTGGCTGGCGGGCGTGGTGCGTACGCCGCAGCGCTCGCTCGCGCCGCTGCCCGAAAGCGGCACCGCGTTCCGCGCGTTCGCGCCGAAGGAGCTCGCCAAGCTCGACGCGGACTGCCGCGGCTTTCTGCTGTTCCTGGAGCGCTCCGGCATCCTTTCGCCGGCGTCGCGCGAGCACGTCATCGAGCGCGCCCTGGCCACCGCCGGCGAGACGTTATCGCTGGACCAGATCAAGCTGATCGTCGTCATGGTGCTGTGGAGCCAGCAGGCGCCGGCGAGCCAGCTGGTGGCCGAGGAGCTGCTCGCAGCGCGCGGAGAGCGCTTGCCGAACTGAAGTTCGCGCACGCGCGCGTGCACGCGTGCGCGCGTGGAAGCGACGCGCGGTTGAAAGGGCGCGAGTTTTGCGGGTATCCTCTGCGGCCTTTCGCGCCGCATGAGCAAGAAACTCATCATCGCCGAGAAACCTTCCGTCGCCGCGGACATCGCGCGGGCGCTGGGCGGCTTCACGCGCAAGGGCGATCATTTCGAGAGCGACGACTACGTGCTGTCGTCGGCCGTCGGCCACCTGCTCGAGCTGGCGGTGCCCGAGGAATTCGACGTCAAGCGCGGCAAGTGGTCGTTCGCCCACTTGCCGGTGATCCCGCCGCGCTTCGAGCTCGCGCCCATCGAGCGCGGGGCCGATCGCCTCAACTTGCTGCTGCGGCTGCTCAAGCGCAAGGATGTCGACGCCCTGATCAACGCCTGCGACGCGGGTCGCGAGGGCGAGCTGATCTTCCGCTACATCGTGCAGCACGCGCGCGTCAGAAAGCCGATCCAGCGCCTGTGGCTGCAGTCCATGACGCCGGCTTCGATCCGTGACGGCTTCGCCGAGCTGCGCGCCGACCGCGAAATGCTGCCGCTCGCAGATGCCGCCAAGAGCCGCTCGGAAGCCGACTGGCTGGTCGGTATCAACGGCACGCGCGCCATGACCGCGTTCAATTCCAAGGAAGGCGGGTTCTATCTGACGACGGTCGGCCGCGTGCAGACGCCGACGCTGGCGATCCTGGTCGAGCGCGAGGAGCGCGTCCGCGAGTTCAAGCCGCGCGACTACTGGGAGGTGCACGCGCGTTTCGGCGCCAGGGCGGGTGAGTACCCCGGCCGCTGGTTCGGCGCGGAGTTCAAGAAGGACGAGGACGCCGAGCGCAGGCCCGAGCGGTTGTGGCGGCAGAGCGCAGCCGAGGCCATCGTCGCCGCCTGCCGCGGCAAACCGGGAAACGTAACCGAAGAGACCAAGCCCACCACGCAGGCCTCGCCGCTGCTGTTCGACCTGACCAGCCTGCAGCGGGAAGCCAACGGCCGCTTCGGCTTCTCCGCCCGCGGCACGCTGTCCCTGGCGCAGGCGCTGTACGAGCGCCACAAGGTGCTGACCTACCCGCGCACGGACTCGCGCGCTCTGCCCGAGGACTATATCGCCACGGTAAAAAAGGCCATGGACATGCTGAGCGGGGATCGCGAGTACGCCCCGTTCGCCAAGGCGGCACTGAAGAACGGCTGGGTCAAGCCCAACCGGCGCATTTTCGACAACAGCAAGATCTCGGACCACTTCGCCATCATCCCGACCCTGCAGGCGCCGAAGCACCTGAATGACGCCGAGCGCAAGCTCTACGACCTCGTGGTGCGTCGCTTTCTTGCCGTGTTCCACCCGTCGGCGGAGTTCCTGCAGACAACCCGCATTACCGTGGTCGGCGAGCACCGCTTCCGTACCGAAGGCAAAGTCCTGCAGAACCCCGGCTGGCTCGCCGTGTACGGGCGTACGGCGCAGGATGAGAGCGCAAACCTGGCGCCGGTCGCTGCCGGCGAGAAGGTCGCGACGCTGGAGGTCGCCGCCACAGCGCTGCAGACCAAGCCGCCGGCGCGCTTTAGCGAGGCAACGCTGCTCTCGGCCATGGAAGGCGCCGGCAAGCTGGTGGAAGACGACGAGTTGCGCGCCGCCATGGAAGCCAAGGGCCTGGGCACGCCGGCGACGCGCGCCGCGATCATCGAAGGCCTGATTCGCGAGGAGTACATGCATCGCAACGGCCGCGAACTGGTGCCGACGCCGAAGGCATTCTCGCTGCTCTTCGCGCTCAGGAACTTCGGCGTCACGGAGATCACGTCGCCCGAGCTGACCGGCGACTGGGAGTTCAAGCTCAAGCAGATGGAGCACGGCAAGCTCAAGCGCGAGGAGTTCATGGAGCACATCGAGCAGGTCACGCGCGACCTGGTCGAGCGCATCAAGCACGGCGACATTCCGGACACGGCCTTCGCCACGGTGCCCGCGCCCTGCCCGAAATGCGGCGGCACGGTGCAGGAGAACTACCGCAAGTTCCAGTGCCAGAAGTGCGACTTTTCCCTGTGGAAGGTCACTTCCGGGCGGGAATGGTCGCCCGAGGAAGTGGCCGCGCTCATCACCAAGCGCACTATCGGGCCGCTGACCGGATTTCGCAGCCGCATGGGCAAGCCGTTCAGCGCCGCGCTCAAGCTGAACCACGAGCTGCGCCCGGAATTCGATTTCGGCCAAGGCAGCGCCGCCGGCGATGGCGAGCCGGCGCCCGATTTTTCGGCACAGGAAAGCCTCGGCGCCTGCCCGAAGTGCGGCGCGCGCGTCTTCGAGCACGGCGTCGCCTACGTCTGCGAGAAGTCCGTGGGCGCCGAGCGCAGCTGCGACTTCCGCACCGGCAAGATCATCCTGCAGCAGCCGGTCGAGCGCGAGCAGATGCACAAGCTTCTCGCCACCGGTCGCACCGATCTGCTGGCGCGCTTCATCTCCAAGAAGGGTCGGCCGTTCAAGGCTTTCCTGGTGAAGACGCCGGGCGGCAAGATCGGCTTCGAGTTCCGGGCGCGGGCGCCGAAGCCGGGCGCCAAACCGCAGGCCGAGGCGCCCCTGGCCGAGGTCAAGCCGCTGGTGAAGAAGCCGGCGCCCAAGGCGCCGGCGAAGGCTACACGTCGAGGTTCCGCACGCCGAGCGCGTTCGCCTCGATGAACGCGCGCCGCGGCTCGACCTCGTCGCCCATCAGCTTGGTGAAGATCTCGTCGGCGGCGATGCCATCCTCGATCTGCACCCTGAGCAGGCGGCGCGTGGCCGGGTCCATGGTCGTTTCCCACAGCTGCGTCGGATTCATTTCGCCGAGCCCCTTGTAGCGCTGCAGCACCATCGACTTCTGCACTTCGGCCAGCAGCCAGTGCATGGCCTCCGCGAAGTCCTTCACCGGCTGCTTGCGCTCGCCGCGCTGCACGTACGCGCCCACGCCGATCAGCCCGCGCAGCAGTTCCGCGGTCGAGCGGATCTGCGCATAGTCCCCCGAGTGCACGAACTCGGAATCGATCGCCGTCACGCGCATGTTGCCGTGCCGCGTACGCTCGATGCGCACCTGATAGCGCTCGGTCTTGGGTTCGAAATGCGCGTGCACATGCACGCCATTTCGCGGCATCGCCGCCGCCAGCGCCTCCACCGAGGCCTCGGCCAGGTCGCGGCGCGACAGATCGACCTGCACGCCGCGCAGCAGCGCCTGCAGGGCATCGCGATCGATCCAGCGCGACACGCGCTCGATCACCGCCTCGGCGAGCAGGTAGGACTTGGCCAGCTCGGCCAGCGCCTCACCGCGGATCGCCTCGCGCTGCGCCGCCGGATGCAGCGCCGCGTCGACCAGCGCCTGGCGCAGCATGAACTCGTTCAGCTCGTGCTCGTCCTTCAGGTAGCGCTCCTCCTTGCCGAGCTTCGACTTGAAAAGCGGCGGCTGCGCGATGTAGATGTGGCCCCGCTCCACCAGCTCCGGCATCTGCCGGTAGAAGAAGGTGAGCAGCAGCGTGCGGATGTGGGAGCCGTCCACGTCGGCATCCGTCATGATGATAATGCGGTGGTAGCGCAGCTTCTCCGGGTTGTACTCCTCCTTGCCGATGCCGCAGCCGAGCGCCGTGATCAGGGTGGCGATCTCCGCCGACGACAGCAGCTTGTCGAAGCGCGCCCTCTCGACATTGAGGATCTTTCCCTTCAGCGGCAGAATGGCCTGGAACTTCCGGTCGCGCCCCTGCTTGGCGGAACCGCCCGCGGAGTCGCCCTCCACCAGGTACAGCTCGCACAGCGCCGGGTCCTTCTCCTGGCAGTCGGCGAGCTTGCCGGGCAGGCCCATGCCGTCGAGCACGCCCTTGCGCCGCGTCATTTCGCGCGCCTTGCGCGCCGCTTCCCGCGCGCGCGCCGCATCGACGATCTTGGAGGTGATGGTGCGCGCGTCGTTCGGCCGCTCGTCGAGGAACTGGCGCAGCTTCTCGGCGACGATCTCCTCGACCGCCGGGCGCACCTCGGAGGACACCAGCTTTTCCTTCGTCTGCGACGAGAACTTCGGCTCCGGCACCTTGCACGACAGCACGCAGGCCAGGCCCTCGCGCATGTCGTCGCCGGTGGTCTCGACCTTGGCCTTTTTCGCCAGCTCGCTTTCCTCGATATATTTGTTGAGCACGCGCGTCATCGCCGCGCGCAGGCCGGTGAGATGCGTGCCGCCGTCCTTCTGCGGGATGTTGTTCGTAAAGCAGATCACGTTTTCCTGGTAGGAATCGTTCCACTGCATGGCGACGTCGACGCTGATGCCGTCCTTCTCGCCCTGCGCGCTGAACACGTTGGGATGCAGAACCGACTTCGCGCGGTTCATGTACTCGACGAAGCCCTTCACGCCGCCGCCAAAGGCGAAGTTTTCCTCCTTGCCGGCGCGCTGGTCGACCAGCACGATGCGCACGCCGTTGTTGAGGAACGAGAGCTCGCGCAGCCGGCGCGCGAGGATGTCGTAGTGGTAGTCGACGTTGCCGAAGATCTGCCGCGAGGCGAGAAAATGCACCTCGGTGCCGCGCTTTTCGCTCGTGCCGGTGACGCGCAGCGGCGCCGTGGGCACGCCGTCGGCGAACTCGAGCTGGTGCACCTTGCCGTCGCGCCAGACCGTGAGCCGCAGCCAGCCGGAAAGCGCGTTCACCACCGACACCCCCACGCCGTGCAAGCCGCCCGATACCTTGTAGGTGTTGGAGTCGAACTTGCCGCCGGCGTGCAGCTCGGTCATGACGATTTCAGCCGCCGAGCGCCTGAGCTCGTCGTCCTCCTTGATGCCGGTCGGGATGCCGCGGCCGTTGTCCAGCACCGAGATCGAGTTGTCGGTGTGGATCGTGACCACGATCTCGTCGCAAAAGCCCGCCAGCGCCTCGTCGACCGAGTTGTCCACCACTTCGAACACCATATGGTGCAGTCCGGTGCCGTCGGACGTGTCGCCGATGTACATGCCGGGGCGCTTGCGCACCGCCTCCAGGCCCTTCAGGACCTTGATGCTGTCCGAGTCGTAGTCGCTCGCCTCGGGTCGCTGCTGTTCGGGTTCGCCCACTTCTCGTTCCTTCCTCAGATGCGCATCGGCATGACCACGTACTTGAACTCGGGCTCGGCCGGAAACTGCAGCAACGCGCTCGAGGCGGCGTCGCCAAAGCGACATTCCACTTCGGCGGCCGGCACATTGTTCAGCACGTCGAGCAGGTAATTGACGTTGAAGCCGATATCGAGCGCGTCGCCGCCATACTTCACTTCAAGCTCCTCCTGCGCCTCCTCCTGCTCGGCGTTCGAGGACACGATCTTCAGGCTGCCGTCGGTGAGCACCCAGCGCACGCCGCGGAATTTCTCATTCGACAGGATGGCGGCGCGCTGCAGCGCCTGGCGCAGCACCTCGCGCTCGAGCGTCACCAGGTTCTTGTGCTGTGTCGGAATGACGCGCGTGTAGTCCGGAAACTTCCCGTCCACCAGCTTCGACACCAGCTCCACGGCGCCGAAGCTGAATGCGGCCTGCGTCGCCGAAAGCTCGATCTTCACCTCGTCATCGCTGTCGGCGAGGAGCTTGCAGAGCTCGAGCACCGTCTTCCTGGGCACGATCACTTCCAGCCGCGGCAGGCTCGCCGGCAGCGCCAGCGCGGCGTATGCCAGCCGGTGGCCGTCGGTCGCCACGAGCCGCAGCTGCCGGTCCTCGACCAGCACGAGCAGGCCGTTCAGGTAGTAGCGGATGTCCTGCTGCGCCATGGCGTATTGCACCAGCGCGAGCTGGCGCCGCAGGTCCTTCTGCGCGAGCGCAAACCGCGCCACCTCGCCGCTCGGCCTGGCAAGGCGCGGGAAATCCTCGGCGGGAAGCGTCTGCAGCACGAACCGGCTCTTGCCCGTCTTCAGCTGCAGTCGCTTCTCCTGCTGCTGCACGGTCACTTCGGCGCCCTCGGGCAACGCGCGCAGGATGTCGACCAGCTTGCGCGCGCCGACGGTCACCGGGCGAGCGTCACTGCCCGCGGCGAGCGTCGAGCGCGCCGTGATCTGGATTTCGATATCGGTGGCGAGGAACGACAGCACCCCGTCGGCCCGGTCGATGAGCACGTTCGACAGGATCGGCAGGGTGTGGCGCCGCTCGATGATGCCGCTAACCGCGGAAAGCGGTGCGAGAAGTTCGTCGCGCTTCGCTTTAACCAAGGTCATTATTTATCCTTAGTAATAGTTAATAGAGCAGGCCGAGTTGTCCCGGAAGCGCGGAAAAGCCTGCTCGCCTATCCACTTGCACGTCGCGCCGCCGCGGGAAAAGCTGTGGGTGGCGTGTGCGCGACTGTGCATGGAAAAGCGCATCGCGCGCGGCGCACTCTTTACGCACAATCCGCGCAACGGAAATCCACAGGGCATTCATCCTTTCAGCACCTGCTCCAGGACGAGGTAGTCGCGGTTGAGGACCGAGTCCTTCTTGCGCAGAGTGGAGATCGTGCGGCAGGCGTGCAGCACCGTCGTATGGTCGCGGTTGCCGAAGGCCTCGCCGATCTCGGGCAGGCTCATCGGCGTCAGTTCCTTGGCGAGCGACATCGCCACTTGGCGCGGGCGCGCGACGTTGCGGCTGCGCTTCTTCGAGTGCATGTCGGAGATCTTGAGCTTGAAGTACTCGGCCACCGTCTTCTGAATGCCGTCGACGCTGATCTGGCGGTTGGCGACGTTCAGGATGTCGCGCAGCGCCTCCTTGGCCATCTCCAGGGTGATCTCGCGCCCGGTGAAGCGCGCGAAGGCGAGCACCTTCTTCAGCGCGCCCTCCAGTTCGCGCACGTTGGAGCGGATGTTCTTGGCGATGAAGAACGCGATCTCCTCGGAGATCTGCGCCGCTTCGGCTTCCGCCTTCTTCAGCACGATGGCCACGCGCATCTCGAGCTCCGGCGGCTCGATGGCCACGGTCAGGCCCCAGCCGAAGCGCGAGATCAGGCGCTCCTCCATGCCCGCGATCTCCTTCGGGTAGGTATCGCAGGAGATGACGATCTGCTTGTGCGCTTCGACCAGCGCGTTGAAGGCGTAGAAGAACTCTTCCTGCGTGCGGCCCTTGTTGGAGAAGAACTGGATGTCGTCGATCAGCAACAGATCCAGCGAGTGGTAGTAGCGCTTGAACTCGTCGAATGATTTCTGCTGGTAGGCGCGCACCACGTCGGTTACGTACTGCTCGGCGTGCGTATAGCGCAGCCGTGCCTGCGGCCGCTGCTCGGCGAGGTGGTTGCCGATCGCCTGCAGCAGGTGCGTCTTGCCCAGGCCCACGCCGCCGTAGATGAACAGCGGGTTGTAGGAGATGCCCGGGTTCTCGGCGACCTGAATAGCCGCGGCGCGCGCCAGCTGATTGGCCTTGCCGGTGACAAAGCTGTCGAAGGTGAAAAGGCGGTTGAGGCGTGCTCGCTCGAGCGACGGCGGTGCGGCACCGTTGGCGCGCACCGCCGGCTCGCGCTGCGCGGGGACCTCGCCGCCGCGCGCCAGCACCAAGCGCAGCCCGAACTCGCGCCCGCTCGCCTCGGCGACCAGGCGCTCGATGCGTGCGGCAAAGCGCTCGCGCACCAGCTCGAGCACGAAGCGGTTGGGCGCAGCCAGCACCAGCGTGCCCGGCTCCGCCGCACCGGCATCGGCGGCAAGCGGGCGAATCCAGGTGTTGAATTGTTGCGCGGGAAGCTCCTGCTCCAAACGACGCAGGCAGGCGTCCCAGAGGCTTTGCATGTTCTCGGCGGTCTCGCGCAGCGCGTTGTTCGGGGCTTCACCGGGGCCGCGCTTGGCGCGCCGGCGAGGTTGAAATTTTACCCCTTCCGCGCAGCGTTATCCACAGGATTGAGGTGCTTGCACCGCGGTGCGCGCGGCCGCGCAAGTATTTGACAATGCTGCGCGGCGCAGGCTCTAATACCGCCCTTTTTCGCAGCGAGCAAGCCGATGAAGCGCACCTATCAGCCGTCCAAGACTCGCCGCGCGCGGCGCCACGGATTCCTGGTCCGCAGCCGCAGCGCTTCGGGTCGCGCCGTGCTGCGGGCGCGTCGCGCTCGCGGCCGCAAGCGGCTTTCGGTCTAGGCCCCAGAGGAGCGTGCCGGGTCGCGGCAAGCGTGCGCGCTACGGCTTCGGCGCGGAGCGCAGGCTGGCGCGCAGTGCCGAGTTCGAGCGGCTGCTGAGCCGCGGCACGCGGCGCAATTTCTCCGGTTACACCTTTTACCTGGAGCGCCGCGCGGAAGGGCCGCCGCGGCTGGGCATACTCGTGTCGCGCAGGCACGCTGCAAAGGCTACGGAGCGCAATGGCATCAAGCGGTGCATACGTGAGGCATTCCGGCTGGAGCAGGCGCGCCTCGGCGCGCTCGACGTGCTCGTGCGCCCGCCGTACGGCGCGCGTGCCTCGGCAGCCATGCTAGCGCGCGTGCGCGAGCTGTTCGGCAGGCTCGAGCCATGACCAGCCTCGTGCGCCTGGCGCTGCGCGGCTACCGGTATTTCGTGAGCCCCCTGCTCGGGCCCTCCTGCCGCTTTCATCCCAGCTGCTCGCTGTACGCCGATGAGGCGCTCGCGCGCCACGGGCTGTTGCGCGGCGGCTGGCTCGCCACCCGCCGGCTGTGCCGATGCGGCCCTTGGCACCCCGGCGGCTACGACCCGGTACCGCGGCGCGGCCGGAACTAGGGCGGGATGCAGAGTCCAATGGACACCCAACGACTGATCCTGTTTTTCATCTTCAGCTTCTCGCTGCTGTTGCTGTGGGACGCGTGGCAGAAGGAGCAGCAGCCGAAGAGCGCACCGGCCCCGGCGGTACAGTCGGCGCCCGGCGTGCCGACGCCGGCCAAGCCGCTGGTCCCAGTGCCGTCGCCGGGCGCCACGGCGAAGCCGGCACCGGCCGCAGCCGCCGCCATTCCCGGCGCGGCGACCGCGCCCGCGGCTTCCGAGATCGTGCAGGTCAGCACCGACCTGCTGGTTGCCGACATCACGACGCTGGGCGCCACCCTCGCGCGCCTGGAACTGCGCAAGCACAAGGACGCGAGCGACCCGACCCGCAATTTCGTGCTCCTCGGCGCCGAGCACGCGTACAGCGCGCAGAGCGGGCTGATCGGCGACGGCATGCCCAACCATCGCTCGCAGTGGCGCGCGCTGCCCGGCGAGCGCACGCTCGCGGCGGGAGCCGACAAGCTGCAGGTGCGCTTGGCGGCCGACGGCCCGCAGGGCGTGGCGGTGGAAAAAGTCTATACGTTCCACCGCAACAGCTACCTCGTCGATGTGGCGTTCGAGCTGAAGAATTCGGGCGGCGCGCCGGTCGCCGCGTACGCGTACTACCAGATCGTGCGCGACGACAAGGCGCCGGCCGGCGAGAGCCGCATGATGTACGTCTACACCGGCCCGGTGTACTACACGACGGAGCGCGCGTTCCACAAGGTGGATTTCTCCGACATCGAGAAAGGCAAGGCGGACCTGCCGAAGGAGGCGCGCGAGGGCTGGATCGGCATGATGCAGCACTACTTCGTTTCGGTCTGGCTGCCGCCCGAAAAGGCGCCGCGCGAGTTCTACGCACGCAAGCTGCCCGATGGCCTGTACGCCGCGGGCGTCATCGTCGCCACGCCCCAGGCCGCGCCCGGGGACACCGCCAACGTCTCGGTGCAGCTGTTCTCGGGCCCGCAAGAGCAGAACCGGCTGAAGAAAGCGGCGCCGGGACTGGATCTGGTGGTCGACTACGGCTGGCTCGCGATCATCGCCTGGCCGCTGTTCGCGGTGCTCGAATTCTTCCACCGCTGGTCGGGCAACTGGGGCGTGGCCATCATCCTGCTGACGATCCTGATCAAGCTGGTGTTCTTCCCATTGTCGGCGGCGAGCTACAAGTCGATGGCGAAGATGAAGCTGGTGACGCCGCGCCTGACCAAGATCCGCGAGATGTACGGCAACGACCGTGCGAAGATGAACCAGGCGATGATGGAGCTGTACAAGACCGAGAAGATCAACCCGCTCGGCGGCTGCTTCCCGATCCTGGTGCAGATCCCGGTGTTCATCGCGCTCTATTGGACGCTGCTGGCGGCGATCGAGCTGCGCCACGCGCCGTTCATCCTCTGGATCAAAGATCTCTCGGCGCAGGACCCCTATTACGTGCTGCCGGTACTGATGGCGGCCTCGATGATCCTGCAGACGCGCATGAACCCGGTGCCGCCCGACCCGGTGCAGGCGAAGGTCATGCAGTTCATGCCCTACGTCTTCAGCGTGTTCTTCTTCTTCTTCCCCGCCGGCCTGGTGCTGTACTGGCTGGTCAACAACATCCTCTCCATCGCCCAGCAGTGGCAGATCCAGCGCATGTTCAATCGCGACAAGACTGCCCATGCCAAGCGTTGACCCGCCGGCAAGCCCGCCCGGCACCATCGCCGCCATCGCCACGCCCCCCGGGCGCGGCGCCATCGGCATCGTGCGCGTCTCGGGCGCGCGCGCGCCCGAGATCGCGCAGCAATTGCTCGGGCGCGTGCCGCCGCCGCGTGTCGCGACGTTTCTGGCGGCGAAGGATTCCCGCGGCGAATTCCTCGACGAAGGACTTGCGCTCTACTTCCCCGCGCCGCGCTCCTATACCGGAGAGGACGCACTGGAGTTCCACGGGCACGGCGGATCGACGGTACTGCAGTCCGTGCTCTCGGCCTGCCTCGACGCCGGCGCTCGGCTCGCCGAGCCGGGGGAGTTCACGCGCCGGGCGTTTCTCAACGGCAAGCTCGACCTGGCGCAGGCCGAGTCGGTCGCCGACTTGATCGACGCCGCGAGTCGCGAGGCGGCGCGCTCGGCGCTGCGCTCGCTGCGCGGCGAATTTTCCGCCGCCGTGGATGCCCTGGTTGCCCAGCTCGTCGAGCTGCGCGCGCTGACCGAGGCGATGCTGGACTTCCCGGACGAGGAGGTGGAGACGCTGCACCGCGACGACGCTGCCGCGCGCCTGGCGCAGGTGCGCGCGGCGCTGGAGGAAGTGCTCGCGAAGAGCCGCCAGGGCAGCCTGCTGCGCAGCGGCATCCACGTCGTACTTGCCGGGCGGCCGAACGTCGGCAAGTCGAGCCTGCTCAACCGCCTGGCGGGCGAGGAACGCGCCATCGTCACGCCGATCGCCGGCACGACGCGCGACGCGCTGCGCGAATCGATCCAGATCGAGGGCGTGCCGCTGGTGATCATCGATACCGCGGGCCTGCGGCCCGCGTCGGATCTCGTCGAGCGCCTGGGCATCGAGCGCACGCAGCGCGAGCTCGAGCGCGCGGACATCGTCATCGTCATCTTCGAGGCAGGCGAGGCACACGCGCCCCTCGACGCGGTGCCCGCGGGCACGGCGCTGATCGAGGTCTACAACAAGATCGACCTCACGCCCGGATTCGTGCCGCCCGCCGGCGCGGTGGCGGTGTCGGCGAAGACCGGCGCCGGCCTGGATGCGCTCAAGCGCGCCATCCTGCAGGCAGCGGGCTGGAGCGCGACCGGAGAGACCGTGTTCCTTGCGCGCGAGCGGCACTTGCGCGCGCTGCAGCGTGCGGCGGCCCATCTCGAGGCCGCGGCGCGCGAGCCGCAGCGTTGGGAGCTGTTCGCGGAGGAACTGCGGCTCGCGCAGACGGCCCTTGCCGCTATCACTGGCGAGTTCACCGCCGACGATCTGCTCGGCGAGATCTTCGGCCGTTTCTGCATCGGCAAATAGTCCGATAGGACTGATTGCATGAGTTTTTTTGCCGTGGCGCGGGGCGCCGCCAAGCGGTAGAATCGTTAGCGAAGAGTCAATGACACGGCCCCCACAGGGCCGTTTTGCTTTCAGGAAATCTCGAGATGAACGCACCTGGCGCCGCGCAACCCGACCGCTCCCAGGCGCCCGAGTGGGTGCGGCACGCGGGCCTGCGGCAGTGGGTAACGGACGTCGCGCAGCTCGCCAAGCCCGAACGCATCGTGTGGTGCGACGGCTCGCAAGCCGAATACGACCGCCTGTGCGCCGAGCTGGTGCGCGCCGGGACGTTCATCAAACTGAACGAGAAGCTGCGCCCGAACAGCTACCTCGCGCGCTCGCATCCGAGCGACGTGGCGCGCATGGAGGACCGTACCTTCATCTGCAGCGAAACGCAGGAGCGGGCCGGCCCCACCAACAACTGGGTCGAGCCGAGCGAAATGCGCGCCACGCTCAAGCGCCTGTTCGACGGCTGCATGCGCGGCCGCACCATGTACGTCATGCCGTTCTCCATGGGCCCGATCGGCTCGCATATCGCGCAGATCGGCGTGGAGATTTCCGACTCGGCCTACGTGGCGGTCAACATGCGCATCATGACGCGCATGGGCCGCGCGGTGGTGGACTGGCTCGGCGAGGACGGCGACTTCGTGCCTTGCGTGCATTCGGTGGGTGCGCCGCTCGCGCCCGGCGCGAAAGACGTTGCCTGGCCGAGCAACGAAAAGGAGAAGTGGATCGTCCACTTTCCCGAGACGCGCGAGATCTGGTCCTACGGCTCGGGCTACGGTGGCAATGCGCTACTGGGCAAGAAGTGCCTCGCGCTGCGCATCGCCTCGGTCATGGCGCGCGACGAAGGCTGGCTCGCCGAGCATATGCTGATCCTCGGCGTGGAGTCGCCGGCCGGGGAGAAATCCTATGTCGCGGCGGCGTTTCCCAGCGCCTGCGGCAAGACGAACTTCGCCATGCTGATCCCGCCCGCCGCCTTCCAGGGCTGGAAGGTCACCACCATCGGCGAGGACATCGCCTGGATCAAGCCCGGACACGACGGCCGCTTCTACGCCATCAATCCCGAGGCCGGCTTCTTCGGCGTCGCGCCCGGCACCTCGCAGGCGACCAACCCGAACGCCATGAAGACGCTTGCCGCCAACGTCATCTTCACCAACGTCGCGCTCACCCCTGAGGGCGATGTCTGGTGGGAAGGCATGACCGAGACGCCGCCGGCGCACCTCGTCGACTGGCGGGGCAAGGAATGGACGTCCGGCTGCGGCCGCGTTGCCGCTCACGCCAATGCGCGCTTTTCCGTGCCGGCAGCGCAATGCCCGTCCATGGACGCCAAATGGGAGGACTCGGGCGGCGTGCCGATCGCCGCGTTCCTGTTCGGCGGCCGCCGCTCGGGCACCGTGCCGCTGGTGGTTGAGGCGCCAACCTGGGAAGACGGCGTGTACATGGGCGCGACGCTCGGCTCGGAGACCACCGCCGCCATCACCGGCAAGGTCGGCGTGGTGCGGCGCGATCCGATGGCGATGCTCGCCTTCTGCGGCTACAACATCGGCGACTATTTCGCCCACTGGCTGAAGATGGGCAAGGCGGCGCATCATCCGCCGCGCATCTTCCGCGTCAACTGGTTCCGCAAGGACGCCAACGGCAAGTTCATCTGGCCCGGCTTTGGCGACAACATGCGCGTGCTGGAATGGATTGTGAAGCGCTGCCACGGCCTCGCGCAGGGCGTCGATACCGCGCTCGGTATCATCCCGCGCCATGAAGACCTGAACTGGCGCGGGATGGAGCGCTTCACGCGCGAGCAATACGAGGAAATCGTGCGCGTGGACGGTGTCGCATGGAAGAAGGAGATCGCCGCGCACGACGAGCTGCTCGGCAAGCTCGGAGCGCATCTGCCGCGCGAGCTCGCCCAGCGTCGCTCCCAGCTGCACGAGAGACTCGCGGCCTGACGTGACCCGCGTTTTCCACCGCAATCCGCGCGAGCGCTATCCGGTCGCGGTGCGCGGTGACGGCGCGTACCTCGTCGACCGCGAGGGCAAGCGATATCTCGACGCTTCGGGCGGTGCGGCCGTGTCCTGCCTGGGCCACTCCGACGCGTCGGTGATCAAGGCGATCCAGGAGCAGCTTGCGCGCCTGCCCTTCGCGCACACCTCGTTCTTCACCAACGAGCCCATGGAAGCGCTCGCGGACGCGCTGGTGGCGCGCGCCCCGGCATCGCTGCAAAAGGTGTATTTCGTGTCCGGGGGTTCCGAAGCGATGGAAGCGGCGTTGAAGCTCGCGCGCCAGTATTTCGTGGAGAAAGGGGAGCCTCAGCGCCGGCACTTGATCGGCCGCCGCCAGTCCTACCACGGCAACACGCTCGGCGCGCTCGCCGTCGGCGGCAACCAATGGCGGCGCCGGCAGTTCGAACCGCTGCTGGTCGACGTGACGCACGTTGCCCCCTGCTATGCGTATCGCGGCAAGGAAGCCGGCGAGACGGACGATGCCTACGGAAGGCGGCTGGCTGCGGAACTCGAGGGCGAAATCCGCCGCCTGGGCGAGAAGGCCGTGATCGCGTTCGTCGCCGAAACCGTAGTGGGCGCCACGCTAGGCGCGGCGACGCCGGTGCCGGGCTATTTCAAGCGCGTGCGCGAAGTCTGCGACCGCTACGGCGTGCTGCTGATCCTCGACGAGGTCATGTGCGGCATGGGCCGATGCGGCGCGCTGTGGGCCTTCGAGCAGGAAGGCGTGGTGCCGGACCTGGTGGCGATCGCGAAAGGCCTGGGCGCGGGCTACCAGCCGATCGGCGCCGTGATGGTCAGCGGCCAGATCCACGACACCATCGTCGCCGGCAGCGGATTCTTCCAGCACGGCCACACGTATCTGGGACACGCCGCGGCGTGCGCCGGCGCGCTGGCGGTGCAGCGACGCTTGCACGACGATGGGCTGCTGGCGCGCGTCGCGCCGCTCGGCGCGCTACTCGAGCAGAAGCTGCGCGCGGCGTTCGGCGCGCATGCGCACGTCGGCGATATCCGCGGCCGCGGCCTGTTCTGGGGGCTGGAATTGGTCGCCGACAAGACGGCCAAGACACCGTTCGACCCGGCGCTGCGCGTGCACGCGCGCGTGAAGAAGGCGGCGCTCGAGGCGGGCCTGATGTGCTATCCGATGGGCGGCACGCTCGACGGCGCGCGCGGCGACCACGTGCTGCTCGCGCCCCCCTTCATCGTCGAGGAGCGGCAACTCGACGAGCTGGTGGGCAAGCTCGGCGGCGCACTCGAGGCGGTAGTGAAGGCGCAGGTTGCCGCCTAGCGGTCGGTTCCGCTAAGCTACGCCAGCACCTTTCCGAGGAGGAGACCCCATGCGCACATTCACCGCGCTCGCAGCAGGCCTGTTCGTCGCCGGCGCCCTTGCGCCCACGGCCCAGGCACAGCAGAAATACATGACCATCGGCACGGGCGGCGTCACCGGCGTGTACTACCCCGCGGGCGGCGCGATCTGCCGCCTGGTGAACAAGGACCGCGCCAAGCACGGCATCCGCTGCTCGGTCGAATCGACCGGCGGCTCGGTGTTCAACATCAATACCATCAAGGCGGGCGAGCTCGACATGGGCGTCGCGCAGTCCGACGTGCATTACAACGCGGTCAAGGGCAAGCAGCAGTTCAAGGAGCCGTTCCGCGAGCTGCGCGCCGTGTTCGCGCTGCACCCCGAGCCGGTGACGGTCGTGGTGCGCAAGGAATCCGGCGTCAACAGCTTCGCCGACCTGAAAGGCAAGAAGTTCAACGTCGGCAACCCCGGCTCGGGCACGCGCGCCACGCTCGATGAGCTGATCGGCGCCATGGGCTGGAGCCTTTCGGCCTTCGCGCTCGCCTCGGAATTGAAGGCGGACGAGCACGGGCCGGCGCTGTGCGACGGCAAGATCGACGGCTTCTTCTACCTGGTGGGCCACCCGTCCGCCAACATCCAGGATCCGACCACGGTCTGCGGCGCGAAGCTCGTGTCGGTCACCGGGCCGGCGGTGGACAAGCTGGTGGCGGCGAATCAGTACTACGCCCACGCGACCATTCCGGGCGGGCTGTATCCGGGCAACCCCCAGGACACCAAGACC